>CAYMHN010000035.1:0-12632 GCA_964390235.1 uncultured Candidatus Competibacteraceae bacterium | reverse complement strand
AAGGCGCCTTCGAGGGACATCCCGGCGTAGCCTGTCGTCCGGGGCGGCGCGCCCGACGGTTGCTGGCCTCATGACGGTCTGCGTGTTTCTCGGTCCCACGCTGCCGCGTGGCGTGGCGCGGCGGTTATTGCCGGAGGCCATTCTGCTGCCGCCGGTGCGCCAAGGCGATGTGCTGCGCGTGGTGGAACAGCAGGCCGCCAGCGCCATCGGCCTGATCGATGGCTATTTCCGACAGGTGCCGGCGGTCTGGCACAAGGAAATCCTGTGGGCGCTGAGCCGCGGCGTGCGAGTGGTCGGTGGCGCCAGCATGGGTGCCCTGCGGGCGGCCGAACTGGCCGAGTTCGGCATGCAGGGTATCGGCCTGATCCACGCAGCCTACCAGAGCGGTGAACTGCCCCCGTATCGGGATGCGTTCGAGAACGACGATGAAGTGGCCATCCTGCATGGACCGGCCGAACTGGACTATCGACCCTTGTCGGAAGCGCTGGTCAATATCCGCTGTACCCTGGCGGCGGCGGCGGATGAGGATGTAATCCAGGCCAACACCCGGGACCGACTGCTGGCTCTGGCCAAGGCCTTGTTCTATCCACAGCGCGGCTATCCGCTGCTCCTGCGCCAGGGACGCGCGGCTGGTCTGGCGGGCAATGAACTCGAAGCCCTGGAGGGCTGGCTGCCGGTAGGCCGGATCGATCGGAAGCGCAGCGATGCGCTGGCGGTACTGGATAGTTTGCGGGAGCCGGCGCGGGGGGCGGCCGAAACGGTTTTCGCGTTTGAACCGACCACGCTCTGGCAGTCGTTCCGGCAAGCCGCGCTGCGGCGTCCGCCGACCGAAGACGAGGCGCGGGTGCTGGCGCGCCTGCAACAGGATCCGGACCACTGGCGATACCTGTGCGAGGCGGCTTTGCTGCGTGTGCTGTGCGAGGCCGAACCGCAGGGCCAGGACTCCGCGGAAGCGCGGGCGGTCGCCTTGCAACACTGGCGCGAACGTTACGGTTTGCTAAGCCGTGCGCAGTTGGAGAACTGGCTGCGGCGTAACGCCCTGGAGCCGGACCATTGGCGTCGGTTACTGGACATTGAGACCGCTTTGACTACACTGATGGGAGAGCAAGGCGATCTGTCGCGCCGCATCATCGATCATCTACGCTGGACCGGAGAATGGTCCCGACTGATCAGGCAGGACGATGGAGCGTGATGGACGGCGGCTCCCGAGGAGGATGGATGATGGCCACCCGAGGCCGCGGCACGCGGTTCAGGATTTACCCGCAATCACCGACCCTGGATGCTTTTCGGCAACCACAGACGGTGTGGATCGATCTGCCCCCCGGTGCTGTCGGGCCCGGTCCCTCCGACACGCGCATCCTGGTGATCGATCCGGTGGACAAGCGGTGTCCGTTCGATGGACCTCTTCCCCCATCCTATGGCGGGCCGTTGCATCTTCCGGTCATGCCCGGCCCGAAGGGCCATTTCGATCATCTCGAACCCGGTACTCGGATCTTCGACGCCGCCCATATGTATGCCGTGATCCGCTGGGTACTCGAGGTCTGGGAGGGCTATATCGGCCGACCCGTGCCCTGGCACTTTCGGCAGCATCATCCGCGCCTGATCCTGATTCCGCATGTCGATTGGGAGAACGCCCAGTCGGGTTACGGCTTCATCGAGGCCGGCTATGATATTACCGCTCGTGGCGAGCGTGTCCCGCATTGTCTGAATTTCGACGTGTTGGCTCACGAACTCGGCCACAGCATCCTCTATTCGCTGGTCGGCATTCCAACGTCCGATACCCGTACCGACGAGTATTTCGCCTTCCACGAAGCGGCTGCCGATCTGACTGCGCTGATTGCCTGCCTGCATTTCGAATCGGTGGTCGATACTCTGCTTGATACGACCGCCGGCAACCTCTACGCCTTGAATGAACTCAACCGCATCGGGGAGCGTTCCGAGGTCGAGCAGATCCGGGTGCTGAGCAATGTCTTCAGGATGGCGCATTTCGTCCGGGGCTGGAAAACCGAACACTACCTCAGCCTGCCGCTAAGCGGTGCGATTTTCGACATCCTGGTCGATGTGTTCCAGTTCGAGCTGTACAGACGGGGGCTGATCGATCGGTATTTGGCCGATCTGTCCCTGCGGGTACCCGATCCGCTACTGGATTATCAGCGGCTGCAAGCCGACTATGCGCGGCATTATGATCGCAACCCCGATGGTTTCAAGGCGGCGTTGATCGAAGCCCGTGATTATATCGGTCACTGCCTGGCACTCAGCTGGCAGTGGCTAGTGCCGGACGCGCTGCGTTTCCGGGATGTGTGGCGGGCCATGCTGATGGCCGACGAGCAACTGAGCGGCGGTGTTTATCGAGCCAGCATCAACCTGAACTTCGATTGGCGGGAAATCGGCCGGATCGAGCCGGGTCCGCGCTTGCCCGCGCCTGCCGATACTTCAGTCAAGGGATGTAGAGCCTGATGCCAAGAGGAAATCCATGATGAGTGACAATCTATTATCCCCCGGTCTGATCCGGCTGTTCGGTGTCCCGTTCGAGGGTCTGAAACTCGAGGCGACCGGTCTCAAAAAGAGCAGCGGGCATCCTGTGTCCCGATCGGATCAGCTGCTCCGGGCGCTGGTCGATGGCCAGCCCGGTTTAGCCCGAATCCACGCTTGTTCGGTCATGGGCGAATTCGTCGTGTTGCCGCGCCCGGTACTGTTTCTGGTGCATGGCGAGGGTGCCGAGGTGACGGTGGCGCCGCCAAACGACACCAAGCTCGAACAGTCCGGCGTAGTGGCGCGTGACTGGGTGTTCGAGGGCGATGTCAGAGTCTGGGATTACGACCGGCTGGATTACACCCTGATGCTGGACCTGCATACCGGGCCGCTGAGCGAGCTGCTAGGCGCGATGGTTGGCGAGGCGGACGGCGAACTGGGCGAGCGCTCGGTCATGGCTTCGCGCTCGGTCATGGCTTCGCGCTCGGTCATGGCCGCGCGTTCGGTGATGACGGCCCGGCACAGGTTCAAGGGCTGATTCAGCCCACGATGGCCTCGGCCGCGTCCTGCTGACCCAGATTGTCGATCCAGCTCAGGCGGATGCCATCGCCCTTGCGGCCTCTGAACCGGATCGCCAGGTAGGGGTTGCGCGATATCCCACCGCCCCAGTCGGCCTGCATGATGGTTCGGTCATTGTGTTGGATCCGGATTTCCGTGATGTGGTGCGGTGGAACGAGGTTGCCATCGTTGTCGCGGCGGGTGCCGGTTTCCATCGGATGTTCCATCAGCGCACGCAGATCGACGATACCCTGCTGCTCGATAGCGCGAATTCGAATCGTGGACATGGTTGGTTGCTCCCCGCTCAGATGCCACAGCCGCCCAGGGTGACCCGGACTTCTCTGTGAGTGGCATGGAGCTTGCCATCGGCCCGGACCACGGCGATCAGGTTCGAGGTCTCGGCCATCTTGATCCGGGTAGAGACCTCGGGGATGACCTCGGGGCTCAGCTCGAACGACGCCACCAGGGGGAATGGATTGTGTTCGACGAACAGACTGATGGACTCGACCCCGGCGAGATCGGTGGTCACGGTCACCGGCACCACGGCGCCGTTTTCGGCGATATCGGGCGCGGTCAGGGTGATGGCGGCGCTCTCCTCGGCTTCAGCGCCGTTGAACAGTGCGCGCATGGCCTCATCCAGGGTAGCGGTACGAAAAGCGGCTTCCGGCCAGGCGGCCAGGACCCTGTTCGGGCGCAGGCCGCCCAGCGCCAGCAGGGCAACACCGCCCATGGCGAATGCTTTGAGAATGATACGACGGTTCATCACTAATCAGGATTCTCCAATATTGCTCGCAGCTATGACAACCGTATGCCGCAAAAACTCGGATTTAACTAAAAACCATTATTATACGATGACAACGCATCGCCTGGATGCAGTACTGCATCGGTAATTAGACTATGCTAATGTTATATTCCATATCGGTTCGGAATTCCGTGTGATGGAAAGCATCGAGCTTGACAAATTGCGTGAATCCGCTCGCCAGGCCAGCGAATTGCTTAAAGCCCTGAGTAACGAGCACCGCCTGATGATACTGTGCAATCTGCTGGATGGGGAGCGCAACGTTGGTGAACTGCAAGCCCTGATTGGTCTGAGCCAGTCGGCACTGTCGCAGCATCTGGCACGCTTGCGGCAGGATGGTCTGGTTTCCACCCGGCGCGAGGCACAGACGATTTATTACTCGCCCCGGGGCGAGGCGGCCCGGCGTATCATCGCCGTCCTCTACGAACTGTACTGTGCCCCGGCGCTGCCGAGCGACCAGCCGCGCCACGCCCTGGCCGGAACCGACTGACTCGGCACGTTGATTCAATCCCTGAGTTCCCGCGGTCTGACCAGACTCAGCAGGCGACCGGAACCACGGGACAGGCGCGACCAGTCATCCGGCAGCGCCAGCCGCGCCAGCGTCGCCGTGGTCAACAGCTTGCCATCGCTGGTCAGCGGAGCCTCGGGACAAAGCCACAGCAGTAATTCATCCAGTCCCGGATTATGGCCCACCAGTAACACCCGGGGCGCGGCGGGACACTCGCCCAGGAGGTGCAGCAGGGTTGCCAGACTGGCCTCGTAAACAGTCGGCTGCCAGTCGATCACCGCGGGATCGATGCCGAGTTCTGAACCGACTCGCAAGGTGGTCTGCCTGGCCCGCAAGGCGGTCGAGCTGACGACCCGATCCGGCGCCAGCTGTTGCTCCCGCAGCCAGCGTCCCATGCGCGGCGCATCCCGTTCCCCCCGTTGGTTCAGCGGACGCTCGAAATCGGTGGCGGCGGCCATGCTCCAGTCGGATTTGGCATGCCGCAGAATCAGCAGTTCGCGGGTCATGGGTGCAGGGTCTCCTTCAGCCGACGGTTGATGGTGCGGATCACCTCGATGCGCGCCCGCCGCTTGTCGTTGGCGAGCACGATATGCCAGGGTGCGATTTTCGGACTGGTGCGGGTCAGCATGTCATGGGCGGCTAGCTGGTAGTCGTCCCAGCGCTTGTGGTTGCGCCAGTCCGCATCAGTCAATTTCCAGTGCTTGTGGGGTGTGGACTGGCGTTCGCGGAACCGTTTGAGCTGCTCGCTGGCGTCGATTTGCAACCAGAACTTGATCAGCACCAGGCCATGTTCGGTCAGATCGGCCTCGAACTGGTTGATTTCCTCGTAAGCCCGATTCCATGCCTCGGGGCTGGCCAAGCCCTCGACTCGTTCGACCAGCACCCGACCGTACCAGCTGCGATCGAACAGGGTGAAACGACCCGCCCGCCCGAGGCGCCGCCAGAAGCGCCACAGATAATGATGGGCGCTTTCCTCGTCGGTGGGTGCGGCGAAGGGCAATACGCGGTAGCGCCTGGCTTCCAGGGCCTCCACGATGCGGCGTATGGTGCCGCCCTTGCCAGCGGCGTCCATGCCCTCGAACACCAGCACCGTGGAGAGGCCCCGCTCGGCCGCGACCCGGTGCCAGCGGTTGAGTTCGGCCTGTTGCTCCCGCAACTGGCGCAGATAAGCGGCTTTGCCGAGTTTGCGCGCGGTGGTCCGGACCCGCAAGGCGGATTTGGCCGGCAACTTGCCGGTCGGCGCCGGTGTCGGGTTCACTCCGGCCTCGGTGGCGGCCAGACGTTGCCGGATGCTGTCGTCGATAAGCTTGCCGATGGTCAGGTTGCGATAGCGTTCGTCCCAGCCCTCCACGATGTGCCAGGACGCGGCGGGCTGATCGGTGGCCTGGATGAGATGCGCGCCACCGGCGATGTACTCGGCGTGGTAATGCCATTGTTGCCAGTCCGGTATGCCGACCCGCCAGCGCTGCAAGGGATCCTCGGTCAGTTGGCGCAATCGCTTGAGCTGGCGCTCGCGGTCCAGGTGCAACCAGAACTTGAGAATCAGCGCCCCGTCGGCGGCCAGGGTGGTTTCGAACTGCCGGATGCGACGTAGTCGCTGCTTGATGGCGGCTTCACTGACCAGTTCCAGGCTGAGGTCGTGCAGCACGGGGTAGTACCAGGCGCCGAGAAACAGGCCGATCTGGCCCTTGGGTGGCAGGTCGCGCCAGTAGCGCCAGAATTCCGGCCGTTCACGCTCCTCGTCGGAGGGTCGTCCATACGCGCAGTTGTGCAACCAGCGCGGGTCCATCCAGGCATTCAGCTGATTCAGGGTTTCTCCCTTGCCTGCGGTTTCCAGACCGGAGAACACCAGCAGCACCGGAAATCGTGCCACTTGCCGCAGGGTTTGCTGGACATTCAGCAGCGCTTCCTGCAAGGCCGGTTCCTGACGCCGGTACTCGCGGGCGGCGATGGTCTGGCCGCGTTCGGCGGCGGCAAAAGGATTGTTCTGCATGGTCGTGAGTCGGGTCCGCTTGCAGCCGGGCTATAATGCCCTGAATTTCAATCGGCACGGAAACACTGGCAAATGTACTACCTCAGCACCCGCGGGGGAATGAGTCCCCGGTCCTTCAGCGATATTCTGATCGGCGGACTGGCTCCGGACGGCGGGCTGGTGGTGCCGGAGCACTATCCGCGGCTGACGCCGGCCGAACTGGCGAACTGGCGCGGCCACGATTACCGCGCCCTGGCCCTGGCTCTGATCGGCCGGTACGTCGATGACATTCCACCGGCCGATCTGCGGGGTCTGATCGAACAATCCTACACGGTCCGGAACTTCGGCAGCGAGGCGATTACCCCGGTCAGAAGGCTGGAGGACGGTCTGTACATCCTGGGTCTTTCGCAGGGACCGACCCTGGCGTTCAAGGATCTCGCCATGCAGTTGCTGGGCAATCTGTTCCATCATGTGCTGGACCAGCGTGGCGAGACGCTGAACATCCTCGGGGCGACCTCCGGCGATACCGGCTCCAGCGCCGAGTATGCCATGCGCGGCAAGCCGAATATCAAGGTTTTCATGCTCTCGCCCCGGGGTCGCATGAGTCCGTTCCAGGCGGCGCAGATGTTTTCGCTGGATGAGCCCAATATCTTCAATCTGGCGGTGCGCGGCGTGTTCGACGACTGCCAGGACCTGGTCAAGGCGGTCAACGAGGACGCCGACTTCAAGGCCCGCTATCGCATCGGCGCGGTGAACTCGATCAACTGGGGCCGGATCGTGGCCCAGATCGTCTACTATTTCAAGGCCTACTACGCGGTGACCGAACATGACGATCAGATCATCGACATGGTCGTGCCCTCGGGCAATTTCGGCAATATCTACGCGGGCCATATCGCGCGCTCCATGGGCTTGCCGATCCGCCGGCTGATACTGGCCACCAACGAGAACAATGTGCTGGACGAATTCTTCCGTACCGGGGCTTACCGGGTGCGTCCTGCCAGCGAGGTCCACCAGACCAGCAGTCCATCCATGGATATTTCCAAGGCGTCGAATTTCGAGCGTTTCGTGTTCGATCTGGTGGGCCGGGATCCCGACGTGGTCCGCGAGCTGTGGGGACAGGTACGTGAGCGGGGCGGCTTCGATATCGCCGACACCCGGTACTGGCGGGAGATCGGCCGCTACGGCATCGTCTCCGGTACCAGCTCGCACGCCGATCGCATGCGGACCATCCGCCGGGTTTACGAGGCCTATGGTGAGATCATCGACACCCATACGGCGGATGGTTTGAAAGTCGGCCTGGAGTACCGTGATCCGGCGGTTCCCCTGGTTTGTCAGGAAACCGCGCTGGCCGCCAAGTTCGAGGCCTCCATCGAGGAGTCCCTGGGTTTCAGGCCGCCGCGGCCGGCGGGTTACGAGAACCTGGAGCAGCTACCGCAGCGCTGTGAGCTGATCGATCCCGACGCGCGACTGATCAAGGACTACATCGCCACCCATGTGTGATGGTCGGCCGCAGGGTGGGGGCTCTTGCGGAGCACTCCCCTCAGGCATTGGCGGTGGCCTGATCCAGTTGTTCCAGCAATTGCTGGGCGGTCGCCAGCAGTCGCTTGCGGCCGAACAGCAGGGTCAGCCGACCCCCGCCGCTCTGCCGCCACAGCACAGCCGCCCGGATACCGGCCATCAGTAGGGCGCGGATGCGGTTGGCGTTATCGGTCTGACTCAGGTGCCGGTAGTCTCCATTGACCATGACTCGGGGTTTGAGAGTGCTGATGGTGCTGGCGTAGAGATCGGCCAGGCGGGCGATGATGTTTTCATGCGTGGCCGGGAAATGGTTCAGCTTGTCGCGGGTATCCTTGATACCGGCTTGCAGGGCGTCCAGCAATCGCGATTGACGAAACAGCTTGCGTTCCAGCACCATCAACAGCAGCACATAGCGGGTCGGTTCCGGATTCTGCGGCTGACGCAGTTGTCGCTCCAGCAGCAGCAGGCCCGGACGGATCCGATCTAGGCCGCCGTAGACGTCTTCGCTATTGTCGGCATCGATCTTGAATATACTGCCCACGCTGGCCTCGAAAGCCGGGTAGTCGAATTGGCCATCGCGGGCGATATCGCGCACCAGGCCGGCGGCCTGAAACAGGCCGGCCAGGGCAATGGTGCGGTCGCGGTCGGTACTAGGCATGTCAGTCGAGCACCTCGGCAAGCGGTTCGGGAATCGGCGTGGCGGACCGGACCGTGTCGATCACCGCCCCTCCCAGGCATTCATCTTCATGGTAGAAGACGACGGATTGACCAGGCGTGACGGCGCGCTGAGGCTGGTCGAAGACGACCTCGCAACCGGTCTCGTCGATGCTCAGCAGGGTGCAGCTCTGATCCGTCTGGCGGTAGCGGGTCTTGGCGTTCAGTCGCGCCGGAACTGGCGGTGTCCGGCCGGCTATCCAGTGTGGATCGGTGGCTCGCAGCCGCTTGGTGTAGAGCAGGGGATGATCGCCCTGGACGACGATCAGGGTATTGCTGTCCATGCGCTTGTCGGCCACGAACCAGGGTTCTCCGGAGTCACCGGGTCGGCCGCCGATGCCCAGGCCGTGCCGCTGACCCAGGGTGTAAAAGGCCAGACCCTGGTGTTCGCCGACGATCTCGCCCTCGGGGGTGCGCATGGGGCCGGGCCGGGTGGGCAGATAGCGATTGAGAAAGGCTCGGAAATCCCGCTCGCCGATGAAACAGATGCCGGTGCTGTCCTTCTTGTCGTGGGTAATCAGGTCGTGGTCGCGGGCGATGGCGCGGACCTCGCTCTTGAGCAGTTCGCCCAGCGGGAACAGGGCGTCCCGCAACTGCTCCTGACTCAGCGCGTGCAGGAAATAACTCTGATCCTTGTCACGGTCCAGCCCCTTGAGTAGTCGAGTGGTCGTACCGTGGTCCAAGCGGGCATAGTGACCGGTGGCGATATGGTCGGCGCCCAGCCGCCGGGCATGGTCCAGAAAGGCCCGGAACTTGATCTCGCGGTTGCAGAGAATGTCCGGATTGGGCGTGCGGCCGCGCCGGTGTTCCTCCAGGAAATGGGCGAACACCCGCTCGCGGTATTCCTCGGCGAAATTGACCCGGTGCAGCGGGATGCCCAGGGTTTCGCAGACGTCCTCGGCATCGTTCAGATCATCGGCGGCGGTGCAGTAACCGGTTTCGAAGGTATCTTCCCAGTTCTTCATGAACACACCGTGCACCTCGAAGCCCTGGCGCAACAGCAGCAGGGCGGCGACCGAGGAATCGACGCCGCCCGAGAGACCGACTATGGCGCGGGATTTAATGCTCACTACCACTCTTGAAGTTGAACTGTGCCCCGGTGCGGATGCCGGAAGGCCAGCGGCTGGTGATGGTCTTCTGCTTGGTGAAGAAGCGCACGCCCTCGGGGCCGTGCATGTGCAGATCGCCGAACAGCGAGCGCTTCCAGCCGCCGAAGCTGTGGTAGGCCACCGGCACCGGGATGGGCACGTTGACACCGACCATGCCGATCTGCACCCGGTTGGTGAACTCGCGGGCGGCATCGCCGTCGCGGGTGAAGATGGCCGCCCCGTTGCCGTACTCGTGTTCGTCGCACAGTTGCAGCGCCTCCTCGAAGGAGCCGGCGCGCAGCAGCGACAGCACTGGGCCGAAGATCTCCTCCTGGTAGATGCGCATGTCCGGGGTCACCCGGTCGAAGATCGAGCCGCCGATGAAAAAGCCGTTCTCGTGGCCCGGCACGCGATAGCCGCGCCCATCCAGCACCAGTTCGGCGCCTTCCTCGACGCCGCTGTCGATATAGCCGCGCACCTTGTTCAGGTGTTCGCGGGTGATCAGCGGTCCCATTTCGGCCTCGGGATCGGTGTAGGGGCCGATCTTCAGCGCATGCACCCGGGGGATGAGCATGTCCAGCAGCCGATCGGCGGTCTCGTCGCCCACCGCCACCACCACCGAGATCGCCATGCAGCGCTCGCCGGCCGAACCGTACACCGAGCCGATGATGGCGTCGATGGTCTGATCCAGGTCGGCATCGGGCATCACCACCATGTGGTTCTTGGCCCCGCACAGGGCCTGCACGCGCTTGCCGTGGGCGCAGCCGGTCCGGTAGACATACTCGCCGATGGTTGTCGAGCCGACGAAGCTGACCGCCGCGATTCGGGGATCGGACAGCAGGGTATCGACCGCCTCCTTGTCGCCATTGACCACATTCAATACCCCGTCCGGAAGTCCGGCCTCGGAAGCCAGTTCGGCCAGCAGCAGCGGTACGCCCGGGTCCTTCTCGGAGGGCTTCAGCACAAAGCTGTTGCCGCAGGCGATGGCGATGGGGAACATCCACATCGGCACCATGGCCGGGAAGTTGAACGGGGTGATGCCGGCGCATACGCCCAGTGGCTGGCGGATGGTGTAGCAGTCCACGCCGCGCGCCACGGCCTCGTTGTGTTCGCCCTTGAGCAGCTGGGGGATGCCGCAGGCGAATTCCACCACCTCCAGGCCGCGGGTGACCGAACCCCTGGCATCGGCCAGGGTCTTGCCGTGTTCCCGGGACAGGGTCTCGGCCAGTCGGTCCATGTTCTGGATGATCAGCTCCCGGAAAGCGAACAGTACCTTGGCACGCTGGGCCGGTGGGGTGGCTGCCCAGTCGGGAAAGGCCTTGCGGGCGTTGGCGATGGCGGTGCGGGTTTCCTCGGCGCTGGCCAGTGGCACCCGCGTCGCTACCTCGCCAGTCGCCGGGTTGTAGACTTCGCCATAGCGATCGCTGCGGCCGTCCAGGCGTCGGCCGCCGATGTAGTGTTGCAGGGGTTCGGTCACTTTCATGTCCACGTCGGTTCTCCTCCGAGCTGATCTATCCTATCAGTATAGCGAAACCGCGCGGTCCGGCGTAGCCGGGTCATTGCAATGCAGCGAGGCGATCGGCGATCTCGAGCACGCCGATCGCCTGCTGATCTGGAATCCGGGCGAGCTGCCCGAGAACTGGTCGCAGGCCGAGTTGCTGGGTCCGCATCCCTCGCAGCCCTATAATCCTGCTAGCGGTAAATTTTTCTAGCTGTAAATTTACAGGACCAATTCTCGGTGCAGGGGACGTCTGCAAGGCAATGATCGACTTCCGCGACCTCGCGCTGTTCGCCCTGACCGCCGCCGCGGTGGTCGATACCGCCTTGCTGCTGGCACTGCTGGATCGTGTCAATCGGCGGCGACTGGCGCTGCCGTTGCTGCTGGTCGTGGCCGGGGCCTGGCTGTATCATGGCGGCGGCGCGCTGCACCTGCTGCTGGGTAGCGCCGAGGCGCTGCTGGCCGAGTGGCTCGACCAGCTGGCCCTGCTCGCCGTGGTGGCGGGGGCGCTGCTGATGCCCTGCGCGCTGCTGCACGGCCTGCTGCGCGCCGACAGTCTGGGCTGGATGCGGCCGGCTGCGGACTGGCGTCATGGGCTGCTGTACCTGCCGTTGCTGGCGTTGCTGCCGGTGGCTCTGGAACCCGCACTGCTGGCGCAGCGTATCGAGGACTGGCGGGAGGTGTATGTCGCGGGGCTGATCGGCGTCAATCTGCTGGCCGGAATCGGCTTCGTCCGCTTGCAGTCGCGCTTCGTGCGACCCTGGGCGCGCCACTTCATGGTGCTGGCCGGTAGCGGGCTGCTGCTGCTCGCCGCCGTGCTCGGCGTGATCTTCTTCATCGCCCTGCCGCTGGTTCCGGCTTGGCACGACCCCCTGCTGTTGCTGGCGGCGCTGTCGCCGCTGCCGCTGGTGCTGCTGGTCGGCTATTTCATCATCCGCTTCAACTTCCTGCAGTTGGTGCTGGGCCGGGTGTTCGTCTATGGCGTGGTGGTGGTCGCCGCGGTGCTGGTCCATCAGGTGTTCCTGCGCGAGCTGTGGCAGGTGATGAGCGACCGTTACCGGGTCGATTTCGCGCTGGTCTCGGGGCTGGCCATCGCCGCGCTGTTCCTGGCGGTACCGGCGCTGCGCAGGCGCGGCGCCGAGGCCCTGCGCTATCTGCTGGGGAGCCGAGTGGATGTGCAGCGACAGCGCAGCCGCGAACTGGTGATCGCCATGGCGGGACATTGCGGCGAGCCGGAACCGGACTTGCTGGAGTGGTTCGTGCGCGCCGGCCGGGAGGCATTCGACGTGCGCTATCTGGCCGTCTGGCTGTACGCCGCCGACGGTGGTATCACGGACCGGGCCGGGGCCGTCGAGCGCCTGTCCGATGCCGCGGTCACCGAACTGCTGGCCGAGTTGCGCACGGCCGATCAGGTAGCCGGGCGGCCGGGGGCAGCGCCGGGACCGGTCGAGGATCTGCTGCTGGAGGTCGGGGCCGCCGCCGTGGCGTGCATGGATCATCCCGCC
>CAYMHN010000034.1:0-12872 GCA_964390235.1 uncultured Candidatus Competibacteraceae bacterium | reverse complement strand
CTTGCTGGGGGTCGCGCAGCCGCTGGCGCAGCTCGCGCAGGCGAGCCAGGGCGGGCAGGCGTCGATACAGCACGTCCGGATGGAAATCGTCCAGACCGGTGAATTCCAGCACCTCACCATCCGCCAGTTGCAGTTGGGGGGCCAGGCCGCTGAACATACTGTCGAAGCGGTCGATGTCCAGCTTCAGGATCCGCCGTTCGGAGAACGGGCCGGCGTCGGCGTCACCGAGCAGATCGGCCAGCAGCAGGATCCGGAACGGATCATCGGGACCACGGCGGGCGGATCGGGGGAGGGTATCGAACGACACGTGCATGGACATGCTGGCGTTTCCTTGGAAAGCGTTGAGAACCTGATATAAGGGATAGCACGGTTTGGCGGGTTTTGCATGGGCTATGCCGGGCCGGAATCAAATCGGGTCAGGCGGTGCCGACCAGCCTGGCCAGCGTGGTGACCCGTTGAATCACCAGCATGCCGTCCTGCCGGGCGATGAATCCGGCCTTCTTGAGATCCGCCAGTTCGCGGCTGACGGTCTCGCGCCTGACTCCGGTGTGATGGGCGATATCGGCATGGGTGGGGGCGGGGATGATCCGTGCCGTATTGTCGTCATGCATGTTGTCCAGGGCCAGCCGCAGCACCACGTTGCGAACGCGTTGCCGGGCCGGCAGGGTATCGCGTTCGACGATGGCCGCCGATAATTGCCGGACCATGGTGGTCAGTCGCTTCAGGGTGACGGTGGCGAAACCGGGATAGGCGTACAAGGTGGCCATGAAGTCCGCCGGGTCCATGGTCAGCATCTCGCACTCGGTGGTGGCGATCACGCAGCAAGTGCGCGGTTGACGGTCGATGGCGGCCAGTTCGCCGAACATCTGCCCGGCCTCCAGCGTCTGCAGGGTGACTTGCCGCCCATCGGCGGAATAGATGATGGCCTGAGCCTGGCCGCTGATGATGAAATACACATCGCAGCTCGGCTCGCGGTGCGAAATCACCTGTTGGTTCGCGCGATAGTGGTGATAGCGGCAGCAGGGCAGGATGGCTTGCCGCTCTTGCAGGGTCAGCGAGCGAAAAGCCTCAATCCCGGTCAGGGTCTGTGGATTGATACTTTTCATTCACACCTCATCGAGTGCGGGCAACGCTGCAATGCGCTGACGAAGGCGTCCCGCCACCAGTCGACATCACGGGTCCGGACGTTGTGCATCATACTCTCCCAGCGCCGCTGCCGCTCCTGGAGATTCATCCGCAGGCCGCTCTGAATGGCCTCCACGATATCCATGCTGTCATAGGGATTGACCACCAGCGCCCCATCGCGCAACTGATCGGCGGCACCCGCGAATCGAGACAGCACCAGACAACCCGGATCGGTGGGATCCTGGGCCGCGACATACTCCTTGGCCACCAGATTCATGCCGTCGCGATAGGGGGTGACCAGGCCGATGCGGCTGGCTCGGAACAGTCCGGCCAGAGCCGAGCGACCCATGGCACGGTTCAGGTAGCGGATCGGTACCCAGTCGAATTCGGCAAAGCGGCCGTTGATGTGGCCGGTGAGGCTTTCCAGCTGCGAGCGGATCAAATCGTACTCGGGGACCCCCTCCCGGGTCGGTGGGGCGATCTGCAGATAGCTGACCCGGCCGCGATTCTCGGGGTATTGTTCCAGCAGCTGCTCGAAGGACTCGGCCCGCTGCGGCAGTCCCTTGGAATAATCCAGCCGATCCACCCCGATGATCAGCTCGCGACCGTTAAGGCTGCGCCGCATGCGATCCAGGTGATTGCGCGCGGTAGCCGACTGGCCCATGCGGACGAAGGCCGCCGTGTCTATGCCGATCGGAAACGCTTGCGCGCGAATGGTGCGGCCATAGGCTTGCAAGCGGCCATCCTTGAATACCTTGCCGCCGGCTTCGTGGATCACGTACTGCTGCAGGGCCAGCACGTCGGATTCGGTCTGAAAGCCGACCAAATCGTGGGCGAACAGCGCCCGCACGATGGCCTCGTGATTGGGCAAGGTCAGCAGGACCTGGGGCGTGGGAAAGGGGATGTGCAGGAAATACCCCAATGGATTATTCCGGCCCATGCGGCGCAGTTCCTCGGCGACGCAGATCAGGTGGTAATCGTGGATCCAGATCAGATCGTCGGATTGCAGCAGCGGGGCGAGCGCATGGGCAAAACGGTGGTTGACCCGGTAATAGCCTTTCTGGAACTGGCGATCGTAGACCACCAGGTCGGTGCGGTAGTGAAACAGCGGCCACAGGGTACGGTTGGCGAAACCATTGTAATAGGCATCGTAGTCGCTTTGGGGGAGGTCGATCAGGGCGAAATGGGCCTTGCCCCGTTGGATCAGCTGCAGTGCGGGGTTTTCGGTCTGGCCGATTTCACCACTCCAGCCGAACCAGATGCCCTGGTAGCGCTTCAGAGCCTCGTTCAGGGCCACGGCCAGACCGCCGGCGGCCGGGCGATTGGCGGCCTTGGGCACCGCAACCCGGTTGGACACCAGAATCAGCCGGCTCACAGCACGTCCTCCCAACGGCGGCTGAGCCGCATGGCCGAGTTGATGATGCCGACCAGGGAATAGGTCTGGGGGTAATTGCCCCACAGTTCCCCGGTTCGCGGGTCCAGGTCTTCGGACAGCAGGCCGATATGGTTGCGACTGGCCAGCATGTGCTCGAAGAACCGCCGTGCCTCCTCGCGACGGCCCATGGCCGCCAGGGCCTCGATATACCAGAAGGTGCAGATATTGAACGCCGTCTGTGGCACCCCGAAATCGTCCTCGGCGGCATAGCGGAACAGATTCAGGCCGCGCACCAGCTGCCCCTCTATGGCCGCCACGGTAGCCGCGAAGCGTTGGTCACCCGGCGGTACGAAACCTGTTTCGATCATCAGCAGCAGGCTGGCGTCCAGGTCGTGGCCGCCGAAACTGTCGGCGTAAGCCGGCAGGTCCGGATTCCAGGCTCGCTGTTCGATGGCACCGCGGATTCGATCGGCGCGGTCCCGCCAGTGGCGGGCGCGCACCGGCAGGGCCAGCTGCTCGGCGATCTTAGCCAGCCGGTCGCAGGCCGCCCAGCACATCAGACTGGACGAGGTGTGGATCTTCTCCTTGGTGCGCAACTCCCAGATCCCGGCATCGGGTTGGTCGTGTAACTGGAAGGCGCGCTCACCGACTTTCTCCAGTTCGGCGAAATCCGCCTTGCCCAGGGTGCGCAGCAGGCGCTGGTCGAAGAAGGCCTGGGCAGTGGCCAGCACCACATCCCCGTACACGTCGTGCTGCAAGTGCTCATACGCCTGGTTGCCGACCCGTACCGGACCCATGCCCCGGTAGCCAGGCAGGGTATCGACGATGCGTTCGGTCAGGCGGCTCTCCAGGCTGATGCCGTACACCGGCTGAATATGGCCACCATCGGCCGTGGCGATGATATTGCGCAGATAGCGCAGATAGTTCTCCATGATGTCCACCGCGCCCAGCCGGTTCAGCGCTCGCACCACGAAGAAGGCATCGCGCGGCCAGCAGTAGCGATAATCCCAGTTGCGCTCGGTGTTGGCGGCTTCGGGGATGGAGGTGGTCATGGCCGCGATCACGGCCCCTGTTTCTTCGAACACGCAGAGTTTCAGCGAGATGGCCGCCCGGATCACCGCCTGCTGCCATTCCATCGGGATGTAGAGATGGCGCACCCATTCCTGCCAGTAGGCCACGGTCTTCTCCTGGAACTCGCGGGCCGTGTCCAGCACCGGTCCGGTCAGGCTCTCGTCCGGTCCCAGATACAAGGCGAGCGGTTCCTCCAGATGAAAGGACTGCTCTTGCAGCACATAGGTGACCGAGGCATTGGTGGTCAGGCGCAAGGTCAGCTGCGGACCGACATAGCGGATGTGGTTGCTGCCCTGGGTGATCTGCGGCAGCGTGGCGCCATAGTCGAAATGGGGCCGCAGGCGAATCCGGATGCACGGTGCCCCCTTGATCGGCACCACGCGGCGGAGCATCGCGATCGGTCGGAACTGGCGTCCGTAGTGCCGAAACCGCGGCGCGAAATCGGTAATCTCCAGTACCCGACCGGCTGCATCCTCCAGCCGAGTGACCAGTACCGCCGTGTTGTCGATATACCATTGCTCGCTGCTGACCAGATCGTCCATCTCGATGGCATAATAGCCCTGCCGCTCGCTATCCGATGGCTGACCATCGCCGAGCAGGGCGGAGAATACCGGATCGCTGTCGAAACGAGGCAGACAGCACCAGGTTACCCGGCCTTGACGGTCGATCAGGGCGCTGAACGCGCAGTTGCCGATGATGCCGAGATTCAGATCAGACATGCGTCATCCTTATCGGGAAGTGGCAGGGAAGGCGGCCAGCCAGCCGAGGACCTGCTCGACGTCGCCGGCCCGGTAGCGGGCTTGGGTGTCATGACCGTCACCGACCCGGATGCTGATGCCGCCCAGCGCGTTGACCAGTGCGAAACCGGCCTCGTCGGTGACATCATCGCCGGCGAACACCGGCGTGCGGCCTCGAAACGGGGCGCTGTCCAGCAGCTGTCGTACCGCCTTGCCCTTGTCGATGCCGGCGGGTTTGATCTCGAACACCATCTTGCCGGGTAGCAGAATCAGCTCGCCGTCGCCGGTGGCTACGGCCGCCTCAGCGGCCTTGCGGCAGTCATCGGCCAGCCGGGGAGCGGTCCGGTAGTGCAGGGCCAGGGTCAGACCCTTGTCCTCCAGCAGCAGCCCCTGACGGCCGTCGATCCAGGTCGTCAGGTGCCGGCGCGCCCGATCCATGGCCGGTCCGGTGCCGGCATCGCGCTGTATCCGACCATCCGAAAACCGCAGTTCCAGACCGTGCAGACCGGCGCCGGGCAGCTGCAAGGGTGCCAGGAAGTGGTCCAGCTGGGTCAAGGGGCGGCCGGAGACCACGGCCAGCGCCCCGTCCAGGCTGGCGGTGACATGGCGCAACACATCCAGCAGATGATCATGTGGCTCGACCGCTTCCGGGTGGTCGGCGATATCGACCAGGGTGCCGTCGAAATCGAGAAACAACGCCCAGTTCCGCTCGGGAGTGGGTAAGCTCATGCAGTCAAAATTCGCCTGATTCCGGTTATCGTCGTTAACAATTTCATTATAAGCCGTAATGGAGCAGGATAGGTCGGAGCCTATTGCACGGCAATGCGGCTGGGCAGGCCAGCCTCTGCTATCATCTGTCAGCCTATCGTCAATGCTACCTGCCGCACAGTGATCCGCTCAACCGACAGCCAAACCGACGTTAAACACTGGGCTGTTGCCGGTGTGCCGGAGCACCCGCTGCGTGAAGTCCTCACCAATGAAATCCATGCCAGACCCCCCCTGGCACTGGCGGCACCCTGCCAGATTTCCCACCTGGCTTTGCTGTCCGGCGAGCAGGCCGGTGATCGGGATCATCGCCATGTGATCGCCCTGTGCAGTCGCTTCGGGGCGGCCGAGCCCAAGCCAGGAGTCAAGTACTGGCATGTCGATCTGGGCCCCTTCCAGCTCAACTGGGAGCGGCATACCGAGTTTTCCACTTATACCTTCATCCGTCAGGGCGGTTTCAGCGAGCCGTTCCGGGACCGGGTGATCGACCGGATACCGCAGGACTGGCTGCGCGATCTGGCCGGCGAAGTACTGGTGGCGATCCATCTGGCACTGGAGCCGGCCAATGCGCCCGAGCATGATCCCGACGAATTGGCCGAGCTGTTTGCCTCCGACAATATCGCCGGCAGCCGGGTGGTGGGTGACAACGCCCAGGTATGGACCGATTTTCGCCTGCAAGGGGACGGCTTCAGCCGCATCCTGGTCCGGGACCGACAGCTCTCCCCACGCCAGGCCGGGCGGCTGGTGCAACGTCTGCAGGAGATCGAGACCTATCGCATGATGGCCTTGCTGGCCTTCCCACTGGCGCGGGAACTGGCCGGCCGGGTCAGCGACGCCGAGGTTGCCCTGGGGGCCTTGACCAAGGCCATGGCCAGCAGCGCCAGCAATGGCGAAAGTGACCGGGAACTGCTGGATCGCCTGACGGCCCTGGCCGTCCAGGTGGAACAACTGGCGGCTACCAGCAATTACCGCTTCAGCGCGGCTCATGCCTATTATGCCCTGATCCAGCGGCGGATCGCCGAGTTGCGCGAACAGCGCCTGGAGGGGCGCCCCCCGATCCAGGAATTCATGGAGCGGCGACTGGCCCCGGCCATGCGTACCTGCGAGTCGACCCGGGAACGTCTGGAGGTGTTGTCGGAACGCATCGCCCGGGCGGCCAATCTGCTGCGCACCCGGGTCGATGTATCCTTGGAGCAACAGAACCGCGACCTGCTGGCCTCCATGGATCGCCGGGCGCGCTTGCAACTGCGCTTGCAGGAGACCGTCGAAGGCTTGTCGGTCGTCGTACTCAGTTATTACCTGACCGGCTTGCTGAACTATCTGCTCAAATCCGCCGAGTCTGCGGGTATGGCGCTGGATCCGACTCTGTGGACCGGGCTTGCCCTGCCGCTGGTGGTGCTTGCCGTATGGTTGGGCATCCGCCGGGCACGCCGCTGGGCGCAGCGGCAGGAAAGCACGGCCGCGTCGCACTGATGACGGATGGCAAACCACCCGATCCGCGTGGCAGCGGGTCTGGTTGAGGTTACACTAACGCGAGTGAACACCGGAGGAAAGAATGGTTGAGTTCGATGAGATCGTAGTACCCGTGGATGGCTCCGAGGGCTCGCACCGGGCCGCGCGCTTTGCCGCCCGGCTGGCTGCGGCCTTGAACTGCCCGCTCAAGCTGGCGTTCGTGGTCTCCTTTACCGCGGAGTCGGCCATGGCCATGGCCAGGATGACTCGGGAAGAGATCCAGGAGGCGGGCGAGAACCAGGCGCGGCAGATCTTCACGGATGCCCGCGCCGCCATGGGTGATGCGGGTTCGGAAGTCGGCGAGCTGATCATGATCGGCGATGCGGCCGAGGAGATTCTGGTTTATATCGACCAGCACCCTCAGGCCCTGGTGGTGATGGGCCGACGCGGTCTGTCGACGTTCCAGACCCTGATGTTGGGCAGCGTGAGTGAGAAAGTGATGCGCTATGCTCGCGGCGCGGTGACCCTGGTCAACTAAACTTCCGGCCACGGCCCCGGCGCCCGGTCCGGCAGCTTGCGGACCTCGCGGGCTTCGCGGTAGATGCGGAAGCCACGGGCCTGGTAGTTGGCCAGTGCGGCGGGATGATCCAGGGTGCAGGTGTTGAGCGTGACTCGGCTCGGTTGCCGCTGCCAGGCGATTTCGACCGCATGGGTCAGCAGTCGGCCGCCGAAGCCTCGGCCGATGAATTGCGGCAGCAGGCCGAAGTAGGCGATATCGACCCGCCGGTCCGGTTTGGTAACCAGCTCGTAATAGCCCACCGGGCTGCCATTGTGATAGCCCACCCGGGTCGATAGGCCGGGTTGTTCCAGCCAGGCCAGCCAGTCGGCGTGGGTCCAGCTCAACCGATCGATCCAGTACCAGTCGCCGCCAACGGCAGTGTAGAGGAAGCGACTGAACGCCGGCACCGGTAATTTGGCTTCGATGACGCTTAGTTCAGGCTCCGTGGCCCGTTTCGGTCGTAACTGCTGCGGTGAGGTCATTTCCAGATAGTAGACAGTGACGTCGGTAGGCCGCATATTCAGGCCCCGGGGACACGCGGGTCGATCGGTGTGGCCGGCTCACCCCGTAGGTTCTCCAGCAACGCGGCGGCGGCCAGTACGCGACCCTCGCCATGCGGCGGGCCGACGATCTGCAAGCCCACCGGCAGGCCGTCGGCGGTCAGGCCAGCCGGCACCGAAATGGCCGGGCAGCCGGTCAGGGTGAGGACGAAGGTCAGGGCCAGCCAGTGGACATAGTTGTCGAAGCGTTGGCCGTTGACTTCTTCGAGATAACGCAGTTCGACATCGAACGGCGGCACCAGCACGGTCGGGCAGAGCAGCAGGTCATGATTGCGGAAGAATGCCGTCATGCGCTGAAACAGCCGGCCACGGGCCCGCTCGGCGCGGGCCAGTTCGGCCACGCCCAGGCCCAGGCCCTGTTCGATGTTCCAGATCACTTCGGGTTTGAGCCGGTCGCGATGATGGACCAGATGCTCCTGGTGGTTGGCGGCATACAAGGCCGCGCGCAGGGTCTGGAAGGTGGCGATGGCCTGATCGAAATCAGGGCAGCTGCCATCCACCACGGTGCCCAACTCGGCGAATCGGGTCGCGGCCTGCTCGCAGATCCGGACCACCTCGGCGTCGACCGGCACGATGCCGCCCAGGTCCGGACTGAAAGCGACCCGGCGTGGGGCTTGCGCCTCGCGCACCGCGTCGAGAAACGAGCGCTCCGGTAGCGGCTGCGACAACGGATCTTCAACCTGCTGGCCAGCCATGGCGTCCAGCAGCAGCGCGCAATCCGCCACCGTGCGCGCCATCGGACCATCCACGGACAGGGTGTCCCAGGGTAAGGGCGAAGGCCCGTGGGCGACCCGTCCGGGACTCGGTCGGAAACCGACCACCCCGTTGAAGCTGGCTGGAATGCGCAGGCTGCCGCCCAGATCCGAGCCAGTGGCCAGCGAGACCTGGCCGGCGGCCAGCGCGGCAGCCGAGCCGCCGGAGGAACCACCCACGGTGCGGCCGGTATGCCAGGGGTTGTGGGTCCGACCGAACACCTCGTTGAAGGTGCTGGCTCCGGCGCCGAATTCCGGCGTGTTGGATTTGCCGATCACGATGGCGCCTTGCGCTTCCAGCTGCTCGACCATGAGGTCGGAGCGGGCTGGTACATGGTCGGCATAGATCGGCGAGCCGTAAGTGGTGCGCACCCCGGCGACGTCGTTGAGATCCTTGATGGCGATCGGCAATCCGCCGAGCAGGCCGCGCGGTCGGTGTCCCGCGATGATGGCACGGGCATGCTCGCGGGCCCGTTCCAGACACAGCGTGGGCAGGGCATTGAGGACCGCATCGGTGGCGGCGATGCGCGCCGCGGCCGCCTCGACCAGTTCCAGCGGCGAAACCTCGCCGGCCAACAGGAGATCGCGGGCCTCTACGGCACTCAGGGTGTGCAGATTCTCGTCAGGCATGGGTTCGGGTCCGTTCATGCGCTTGCCGTGGTCAGCCGCTCGACGCGAGCCGCGCAGAACTTGAATTCCGGAATCTTGCCATAGGGGTCCAGTGCCGGGTTGGTCAAGCGGTTGGCGGCGGCCTCGGCGTAGCAGAACGGGATGAACACCAGGCCGTCCGGCACCGCGTTGTCGACCCGGGCGCTGAGTTCGACGCTGCCGCGGCGGGTGCTTACCCGGATCGGATCGCCGGGGGCGATGCCGAGTTTGGCGAGTTGCGCCGCCGACAGGCTAGCCACCGGTTCGGGTTCGATGGCGTCCAGCACGCTGGAGCGGCGGGTCATGGCGCCGGTATGCCAGTGCTCCAGCTGGCGGCCGGTGGTCAGAATCAGCGGATACGCATCGTCCGGCTGCTCATCCGGCGGCAACACACTGGCCGGAACCAGCTTGCCGCGCCCGCTTCTGGTGGGGAAGCGGGCGGCGAACACGATCTCGTTGCCGGGACGATCGGGTGCATCGCTGGGGTAGATCACCGAGTTCTCGCGTTCGATCCGCTCCCAGCTGATGTTGTCCAGCGAGGGCATCAGGCCGGCCATTTCGGTATACGCCTCGGCCGGTCCGGCATAGTTCCAGTCCAGTCCGATGCGCCGCGCGAGTTCCTGGATGATCCACCAGTCCTGGCGAGTCTCGCCGGGCAGAGCCAGCGCTTTCCGACCCATCTGTACCTGGCGGTTGGTGTTGGTTACGGTACCGTCCTTCTCCGGCCAGGCCGAGGCGGGCAGGACCACATCGGCGTGCCAGGCGGTCTCGGTCAGGAACAGGTCCTGGACCACCAGGTGCTCCAGCTCGGCCAGGGCCTGACGGGCGTGGTTGAGGTCCGGGTCGGACATGGCCGGATTCTCGCCCATGATGTACATGCCCTTGATCTCGCCGGCATGGACCGCGTCCATGATCTCGACCACGGTCAGCCCTTTCTCGGGATCCAGACTGGTGCCCCATGCGTTCTCGAAACGGGCCCGGATGTCCGGGTCCTCGACCGACTGGTAATCCGGAAACACCATCGGGATCAGACCAGCGTCCGAAGCACCCTGGACATTGTTCTGGCCGCGCAGCGGATGCAGACCGGTACCGGGCCGACCGGTGTGGCCGGTGACCAGCGCCAGGGCGATCAGGCAGCGCGAATTGTCGGTGCCGTGGGTGTGCTGGGAGATGCCCATGCCCCAGAAGATGATGGATTTCTCGGCGCGGGCATAGGTCCGGGCCACCTGGCGCAGGGTGTCGGGAGCGATGCCGCAGACCGGACTCATCGCCTCGGGGGTGTACGGCGCGATATGCCGTTTGAGGTTCTCGAATCCCTCGGTCATGGCCTGCACGTACTGGCGGTCGTACAACTCCTCGGTGATGATCACATTCAGCAGGGCGTTGAGCATCGCCACGTCGGTGCCCGGCTTGAACTGCAGCATATGAGTGGCGTGGCGCTTCAGGGCCATGCCACGCGGGTCCATGACGATCAGTTGCTTGCCGTCCTTGACCGCCTGCTTGAAATAGGTCGCCGCCACCGGATGATTCTCGGTCGGGTTGGCGCCGATCACCACGATCACGTCGGCTTCGCGCACCGCCATGAACGGCGCGGTCACCGCGCCGGAACCGATGCCTTCCATCAGCGCCGCCACCGAGGACGCATGGCACAACCGGGTACAGTGATCGACATTGTTGCTGCCGAAACCGGTGCGCACCAGCTTCTGGAACAGATAGGCCTCCTCGTTGCTGCCCTTGGCCGAGCCGAAGCCGGCCAGCGCCCGCCCGCCGTGTTGGTCGCGGATGGCTTTCAGTCCACCGGCCGCCCGCTCCAGAGCCTCTTCCCAGCTGGCCTCGCGGAAGTGGGTCCAGGGATTGGCCGGGTCGATCTCGCAGTCGGCCGACTTCGGAGCGTCCTCGCGGCGGATCAAGGGTCGGGTCAGGCGGTGCGGGTGCTTGACGTAGTCGAAGCCGAAGCGGCCCTTGACGCACAAGCGCTGTTCGTTGGACGGGCCGTTGCGGCCCTGGACCGCGACGATTACGTTGTCCCTGATCTGATAGGTCAGCTAGCAACCGACCCCGCAGTAGGGGCAGACGCTGTCGATCTCGGTCAGCGGTTCGGTCCGGCCGACACCGTGCTCGTCGATCAGGGTGGTTTCCATCAGCGCGCCGGTGGGACAGGCCTGTACGCATTCGCCGCAGGCCACGCAGGTGGATGAGCCCATGGGATCGTCGAAATCGAACACGATCTTGGCATGGTGGCCGCGATAAGCCATGCCGATCACGTCGTTGACCTGGACCTCACGGCAGGCGCGCACGCACAGATTGCAGTGGATGCAGGCGTCCAGATTGACCCGCATGGCCGGATGACTGGGGTCGGGGGCCGGGGTGTCGCGGCGCGGAAATCGGCTGGTTTCGATATCCAGGTGACCGGCCCAGTGCCAGAGCCTGGAGTCGGGATCATGCGCCACCGCGCGCGCCGGCTGATCGGCGACCAGCAGTTCCATCACCATCCGCTGGGCGGTGCTGGCCCGTTCACTGTTGCTGATCACTTTCATGCCCTGGGCCGGCTGGCGGATGCAGGAAGCGGCCAGCACCCGCTCGCCCTCGATCTCGACCATGCAGGCACGGCAGTTGCCGTCCGCTCGATAGCCGGGCTCATGGGCATGGCACAAGTGCGGGATGGCGGTGTGATGACGGTTGGCTACCTGCCAGATGGTTTCGCCCGGCCGGGCTTCGACCTCCTGTCCGTCGAGATAGAAGCGGATCGTCTCGGAGACAGCGGCATTCATGTCAGGTCCTCGCGAAAGTATTTCAGCACCAACAGCAGCGGGTTGGCGGCCGCCTGGCCCAGGCCGCAGATCGAGGCGTCGGCCATGGTCCGGCTCAGCTCGCGCAGCAGGGGTTCGTTCCAGTCGGGCTGTTGCATCAGTTTCACGGCCTTTTCGGTGCCGACCCGGCACGGCGTGCACTGGCCGCAGGATTCGTCCTCGAAGAAGCGCATCAGATTGAGCGCCACGTCCTTCATATTATCGTGATCGGACAGGATCACCACGGCATGCGAACCGACGAAGCAGCCGTATTCCTCCAGCTTGCCGAATTCCAGCGGCAGATCGCCCATGCTGGCGGGCAGGATGCCACCCGAGGCGCCGCCGGGCAGATAGCCCTTGAAGCTGTGGCCGTCGAGCATGCCGCCGCAGTACTCGGCGATCAGCTCACGCACCGTGATGCCGGCCGGCGCCAGCTTGACGCCGGGATCCCTGACTCGACCGGAGACCGAGTAGCTGCGCAGGCCGATACCGCCGTTGCGGCCTTGGCCGGCGAACCAGGAGGCGCCCTTGACGATGATTTCGGGTATCCAGTACAGAGTTTCGACGTTCTGGACCAGGGTCGGGCGATCGAAGATGCCGATTTCGGCGACATAGGGCGGCCGATGCCGGGGCAGACCGCGCTTGCCTTCGATCGACTCGAGCATGGCCGACTCCTCGCCGCAGATGTAGGCACCGGCCCCGCGGCGCAATTCGATCTCCACATGGGGAGCGAGCCCGGCTTGTTGCAGGGCGTCGATCTCGCGTCGCAGAATTTCGCGCACCGCCGGGTATTCATCGCGCAGATAGAGATAGACGATCTCGGCTTCCACCGCCCAGGCGCCGATCAGCATGCCCTCCAGGAACTGGTGCGGGCGGGATTCCAGGTAATGCCGGTCCTTGAAGGTGCCCGGTTCGCCTTCGTCGGCGTTGACGGCCATCAATCGCGGCTTGGAGTAGCCACGCACGAACTGCCATTTCTTACCGGTTGGAAAACCGGCCCCGCCCAGGCCGCGCAGCTTGCCGTCGAGCAGGGTCTCGA
>CAYMHN010000033.1:0-13144 GCA_964390235.1 uncultured Candidatus Competibacteraceae bacterium | reverse complement strand
CTGGCCGCCGGCGCCCTGGTCCAGACCCGGCAGATGTTGGCCGGTCTGGAGGTCGATGCCGCGCGCATGGCGCAAAATCTGGATATCACCCGCGGGCTGGTGCTGGCCGAGGCCGTGACCATGGCCCTGGGCCGACATATCGGCCGGCCGGAAGCCCATCATCTGGTCGAACAGGCCTGCCGACAGGCCGTTGCCCAAGGCCGGCACCTGCGCGAGGTGCTGGCCGAGGACGCGCAAGTCCACGCTCACCTGTCCCCGGACGAACTCGATCGGCTGCTCGATCCGGCCAACTATACCGGTCTGGCCGAGGTGCTGGCCGACCGGGTGCTGGCATCCCGCTCCAAGCAACGAGGTTGACCCTATGCCTTACGCCGATCTGAACGATGTGCGCCTGCATTACCGCCTGGACGGTCCGGAGGATGCCCCGGTCCTGATGCTGTCCAACTCCCTGGGAACCACCCTGGACATGTGGGCGCCCCAGCTGCCGGTCTTGGCTCAGCGGTTCCGGGTGCTGCGCTACGACAGCCGTGGTCACGGCGGCTCGCAGCTCACCCCCGGACCCTACACCATCAATCAACTGGCCGGCGATGCCGTCGGCCTGCTGGATGCACTGGGCATCGGGCGCACCCATTTCTGCGGCCTGTCCCTGGGCGGCATGGTGGGCCAGTGGCTGGGCGTCCATGCACCCGAGCGCATCGACCGGTTGATACTGTGCAACACCGCGGCCCGCATCGGGCCGCCGGAGCTCTGGAATACCCGCATCGAGGCCGTGCGCCAGGGCGGCATGGACGCCATCACCGAGGCGGTGCTGGGGCGCTGGTTCACGGCGGGGTTTTTGGACAACCCGGCCGTAGCACCCCTGCGCACCATGCTGCTGGCGGCCTCGGCCGAGGGCTATATGGCCTGCTGTGCCGCCGTGCGGGACATGGATCAGCGCGACAGCATCGCCCGGATCAGTCGGCCGACCCTGGTCATCGCCGGCTCCCACGATCTGGCTACCCCGCCGGCGGACGGACGGTTTCTGGTCGAGCGCATCGCGGGCGCGGAGTACCTGCAGCTGGATGCCGGCCATTTGTCCAACGTCGAGCAGGCGGAGCGCTTCACCGCAGCCGTGCTGGCCTTTCTCGTTTCCTGAATTTCCTGATGGAGGTCGTTATGTCCAAATTGATATTGGTCCTGAACGGACCGAACCTCAATCTGCTGGGCACGCGCGAGCCCGAAAAATACGGCAGCACCACCCTGACCGATGTCTGCGAGGCGCTGAAACAACGGGCGGCCCGCGGAAACGTCGAGGTGGATTTTTTCCAGAGCAATTACGAAGGCGCCCTGGTCGAGCGCATCCACCAGGCCAAGGCCGAGGGCGTCGGTTTCATCATCATCAACCCCGGGGCCCTGACGCATACCAGCGTGGCCTTGCGCGATGCGCTCAGCGGCGTGGCGATTCCCTTTCTCGAAGTGCACATCACCAACGTCCACGCGCGCGAGCCGTTTCGCCACCATTCCTATCTGTCGGACGTGGCCAGGGGCATCATCATCGGCCTGGGGGTAGCCGGTTATTACTATGCGCTGGACTACGCCGCCGATGTCTTGCAGGCGCAAGAATGAGCCGAAGCTGTAACGTATTATGAATTAGAAAAAATAAGTTTATTGTAAATTATATGTTGTTTTTGATTTTATCATATGTATAATTGCCAACACCGGATCAACCCGGCTGTTCAACCACCGGCTCGGCGGCAGTCCCCGGACTCCGGAGCCCTTAACAGGAGGAAATCCTCATGCTGAAAACCACCCGATCGAAGTCTCTTGCCGGCGCCCTGGTCATCGGCCTGGCCGGTCTTGCTCCCGCCTCGGCGGCGGATATCACCATCACCTTTGCCCATGTCGATCCGCCGGACTGGACGAATTCGAAGAAAGGCGCGGCCGCCCTGGTGTTCAAGCAGCTGGTCGAAGCCGAATCCGGAGGCAGGTTCGAGGTCCGCACCTTCGACTCCGGCTCCCTGGGCGGCGAAACGGACCTGGTCCAGTCGGTCCAGGACGGGACGCTGACCATGACCATGGTCTCGGGGCCGTTCTCCCAGCTATGCCCGGCGGCGGCGGTGCTCGACATCCCCTATATCTTCTCCTCGGCACCGGTGGCCTGGCAGGTGCTGGATGGCGAGTTCGGCGAGCAACTGGCCGAGCATTGCCTGCAGCAGACCGGTCTGCGCACCCTGGCTTATGGCGAGACCGGGTTTCGCAATTTCACCAACAGTCGCCGTCCGATCACCGAACCCGGCGATATGGCGGGCCTCAAGATCCGCGTTATGACCGCCCCGCTGTTCGTGGAAATGGTGCGTTCCATGGGTGGCCAGCCGACCCCGATTCCGTGGCCGGAAGTGCCGACTGCACTGGCCACCGGTGTGGTCGACGGCCAGGAGAACCCGGTCTCGGTGATCTATTCCAACCGCTTCCACGAAATCCAGAAGTACATGACCCTGGATCAGCATGTCTATGGCACGGATTTCATGCTGATCAGCGAGCCGTTCTACCAGGGGCTTTCCGAAGCCGATCAAGCCTTGCTGCGGCGCAACGCGATCATCGCCGGCAATGTCGGCCGCGCCATACAGCAGCTGAACTCGGCGACCGGCTTGACCGGACTGATCGAGGCGGGCATGGAGGTCTACAAACCCACCGAGGAGCAGCTGGCGCTGTTTCGTGAAGCCTCCCAACCGGCGGTCAAGGAGTGGCTGACCGGTCAGATCGGCACGGATTGGATCGAGCGTCTCGATGCGGCGGTCGCCGCAGCCGAGGCGACCCAATAGGCAACCGAGGCGGGCGCTGGGCAGTGCGCCACCGCTCGCCATCTCTTCAGATCAACCGGGAAACACATCCGATGATTGCCGCTATTCGAACCGCATTCGACCACCTCATGGCCGTCCTGGCCGGCAGCGCCTGCCTGGTGATGTTCGGCGTGGTCCTGGCCAGCAGCACCAGCCGCTATTTCTTCAATATGCCGTTCCACTGGAGCGAGGAACTGGCGAAATACGCCATGATCTACGGCACCATGTTCGGCACGGTGCTGGCCTACAACCGCACCGAGCACATGCGGTTCACCATCCTGGTCGACATGCTGGGCTCGCGCTGGGCCAAGGCCATCGAGCGGGTGACCGATGTTTTCGTGGTCATCGTCGGCGTGACCCTGCTGTATTCGGGCTATTTGTTCATGATGGCGCGCGGCGGCATGATGTCGACCGGTCTCGGGGTGCCGATGTACTATCCCCAGGCCGCGATGCTGATCGGCGGTACCTGTCTGGCCTTGGCCGGCGTGCTCGGCTTGCTCAGCCCCAAACCGCATGAGCACAAGATCGCCGGAGTCGCCCAATGACTGCCGTCGGTCTGCTGGTACTCCTGCTGGTGATCGGCACGCCGATCGCCTTCGCGATCATCCTGGCGGTGTCGGTATTCGTCGCCGGGTCGCCGTTCCCGTTCTCGCTGGTCGCCCAACGGATCTTCGCCGGGATCGACTCCTTCGCGATTCTCGCAATTCCCTTGTTCGTGCTGGCCGGCGAGTTGATGAACTCCAGCGGTATCACCAATCGCATCATCAGCTTTGCCAACGCCCTGGTCGGTCATCTGCGCGCGGGCCTCGCCCAGGTCAACATCTGGAGTTCGGTGGTGTTCGCCGGTCTGTCCGGCTCGGCGGTGGCCGATACCTCGGCCCTGGGCCGGGTGTTCATCCCGTCGATGGAGAAAGAGGGCTATCCGCGTGCCTTCGCCGCAGCGCTGACCGCCGCCTCGTCGGTGATCGGGCCGCTGATCCCGCCCTCGATCCCGGTCATCATCTATGCCCTGATCGCCAGCAATATGTCGATCCCGGCGATGTTTCTGGCCGGCATCGTCCCCGGCGTCATGCTGGCGCTGGCCTTGTCGATCTACGTGCGCTTTTTCGTTCCCGGTTATGCGGAACTCCATCCCCGGGTGAGCGGTGTCGAGCGCTGGAAAGCGCTGCGGGCGGCCATCGTGCCGCTGGCCATGCCGGTGTTCATCGTTGGTTCCATCATCATGGGCATCGTGACCCCGACCGAGGCGGCGGCGTTCGCGGCTTTCTATGCGCTGGTCGCGGGCATGCTCGTGTTCCGGACCCTGAAGCTGGTCGATCTGCCCGCCATCTTCGTGCGAGCGATGCGCGATTCCTCGGTCATTCTGCTGGTTATCGGCGCGGTGGCGCTGGGCAACTGGCTGCTGACCTTCGCCCAGGTGCCGCAGGCCCTGAGCCGCATGGTGCTCGACAACATCACCGAGCCATGGATGTTTCTGATCGTGGTCAATCTGCTGCTGTTGTTCATCGGGCTGATCCTGGAGGGTACGGCGGCGATGCTGGTGCTGGTGCCGATTCTGCACCCGATCGCCGTGCAGATGGGTATCGACCCGACGCATTTCGCCATCGTGGTGATCCTCAATCTGATGATCGGTCTGACCACGCCACCCATGGGTCTGTGTCTGTTCGTCGCCAATTCGATCGCCAATGTCGGCATGGCGAAACTGACCCGCTACATCATGCCCATGTTCCTGGCCCAGTTGATCGTACTGATCCTGGTCACCTTCATCCCCGGCCTGGTTACCTGGCTGCCCCGGCTGCTGGGATTCTGAGAGGTATTGTCGTGAAACAGATAAAGCTCGGACTCATCGGCGACAATATCGCCCGCTCGCGCGCCCCGCTGCTGCATCGACTGGCCGGCGAGCTGTGCAGTCTGGACGTCAGCTACGAGCGGCTGATCCCGCGCGACCTGGGCAAGGATTTCGACGCGGTATTCGCCGGCTGCGCCCCGGCCGGTTTGCGCGGGATCAATGTGACCTACCCCTACAAGGAGCGGGCGGCGGCCAAGGTGCGCATCGACGATCCCCTGGTGCGTGCCATCGGCGCGGTCAATACCGTGGTGTTCGAGCCGGACGGCCCGCGCGGTTTCAACACCGACTATTCCGGTTTCGTGAGCGGCTATCGCCAGACCCTGGGCGATACCCCGCCCGGCGTGGTGTGCATGATCGGCGCGGGCGGGGTCGGCAAGGCCGTGGCGTTCGGATTGATCGATCTGGAACTCGAGGCGCTGCGCATCGTGGAGCGGGATCTCCCCAAGGCCGAAGCTCTGGCCGAAGCCTTGCGAGCGGCGCAACCCGGACTCGAGGTGATGGTCAGCGGCGATATCGCCACCGGGACAGCGGGTGCTCAAGGCCTGATCAACTGCACCCCGGTCGGGATGGTGGGTTACGACGGTACGCCGGTGCCCAAGGCCTTGATGCAAGATGCCTTGTGGGTATTCGACGCCGTCTATACCCCGGCCGACACGCAGTTCCTGCGCGATGCCGAGGCGGTCGGGCTGAAGATCATGAGCGGCTACGAGCTGTTCTTCTATCAAGGCGTCAACGCCTTCGAGATCTTCTGCGGCCTGCGGGTCGACGAGGCGGCCCTGCGCCGGGCGCTGCTGGCGGCAGGGGACTGAAGATGCGTCACGCCATCGCTACCGTATCATTGAGCGGCAGTCTGCGCGAGAAGCTCGAAGCCATTGCCGCGGCGGGTTTCCCGGCGGTCGAGATCTTCGAGAACGATCTGCTCACTTTTGACGGCGATGCCCGATCGGTGCGGCGTTGCGCCGAAGATCTGGGCCTGGAGATCGTCGCCTTTCAGCCGTTCCGGGATTTCGAGGGCATGCCCGAACCGCAGCGCAGCCGAAGCTTCGAGCGGGCCGAGCGCAAGTTCGACCTGATGCAGGCACTCGGCACCGATCTGTTGCTGGTGTGCAGCAATGTGTCACCCGCCAGCCTGGGCGGGATCGACAGGGCGGCCGCCGATCTGCGCGAACTCGGCGAGCGGGCCGGGCGCAGAAACCTGCGCATCGGTTTCGAGGCCCTGGCCTGGGGTCGGCATATCAACGATTACCGGGATGCCTGGGAAGCGGTGCGGCGGGCCGATCATCCGGCGGTCGGCACCATACTGGACAGCTTCCACATCCTGTCGCGGGGTCTGGACCTGAGCGCCATGGAGACCATTCCCGCGGAGCGCATCTTTCTGGTCCAGATGGCCGATGCGCCGCTGCTGGACATGGGGGTGCTGCACTGGAGCCGGCATTTCCGCTGCTTTCCCGGTCAGGGACGGCTGCCGCTGGTCGAATTCATGACCCGGCTGCGGGCCACGGGCTATGCCGGGACGCTGTCCCTGGAGATCTTCAACGATCAGTTCCGCGCCGCCCCACCCAGGCAGATCGCCGTGGACGGCCGGCGTTCCCTGCTGCATCTGGCCGAGGCCATGGGCGAGACCCTGGCGCCGCCCGTGAACTACCGGGGGATCGAGTTCCTGGAGTTCGCGGTGGACGAGGACACCGCCCTGGAACTGGAGAAGCTGTTCCGGCAGCTGGGTTTCCAGCTGATCGCCCAGCACCGTTCCAAGGCCGTGGACCTGTGGCGCCAGGGCGATATCCATCTGCTCATCAACAGCGACAAGGACGGTTTCGCCCACTATTACAACCTGGTGCACGGCCCTTCGGTCTGTGCTATGGGCTTGCGGGTCGATGACGCCGGGCGGGCCTTGGCGCGCGCCCGGGCCTATCTGTGCGAACCCTACGCCGGGGCGGTCGGCCCCGACGAGTTGGAGATACCCGCGATCCGGGGTCTGGAGAACAGCCTGATCTACCTGGTGGAGCGTCACGGCGAGCGGGGCTCGATCTGGGAGGTGGACTTCGATCCGCTGCAACCGGGCGACACCGCGACGGCTGGCCTGCAACGCATCGATCACCTCGATCAGGTGATGCCCTACGGGCAGCTCTCGACCTGGCAGTTGTTCTATTGCGCCGTCTGCGGCTTCGAGGCCACCGAGCAATACGATCTGGTCGATCCCAGCGGTCTGGTCGAGAGCCAGCTGGTCGAGACCCTCGACCGGGGTATCCGGATCACGCTCAGCGCCTCGCAAAGCCCCGCCACCCTGGCTACCCGCTTCCTCGGCAAGTACTACGGCGGCGGCGTGCAGCAAGTGGCGTTCGCCACCGACGACATCGTCGCCACGGTCCGGCGGCTCGAAGCCAATGGCCTGGCCTTGCTGCCGATGCCCGAGAACTACTACGACGATCTGGACGCGCGTTTCGGCCTGGATGCCGAGCTGCTGGATGCCCTGCGACGGCACAACATCCTCTACGATCGGACCGAGGACGGCGAGTTCTTGCACGCCTATACGCAAACCTTTGCCGAACGCTTCCATTTCGAGATCGTCCAGCGCCGCGACTACTCGGGGTTCGGCACGGCCAACGCCGCTGTCCGCCTCGCCGCCCAGACCCGGCTGATGCAGGAAGGCTAGCGATGAGCCGGTATCCCTTAATCCATCCACCAGGAGAATGATCGTGTCCGACCAGCGTTTCGAGCAAGGTATGGCCGTGCGCCGTGCGGTGCTGGGCGATGCCCATGTGGACCGCGCCGAGGCCCGCAAGACGGACTTCGACGCCGGTTTCCAGCGCTATATCACCGAGTCGGCCTGGGGCTCGGTGTGGGTGGATGACACCCTGGACCGGCGTACCCGCAGCTTGATCACCATCGCCCTGCTGGCCGCACTCGGCCATCACGAGGAGTTGGCCATGCATATCCGGGCGACGCGCAATACCGGCGCCACCCCGGAGGACGTCCGGGAAGCGCTGATGCATGTGGCGGTGTATGCGGGCGTGCCCGCCGCCAATGCCGCCATCGCCATCGCCAAGCAGACTTACGCGGCGCTGGATAATCCGGGCTCATGACTTCATCAACTTGATCCAAGAGGAATCCCATCATGTGGAACGGCGAATACAAACCCAGGGATCGCACCATCCATCCGCCGGCCTTCGCGCCGGATTACAAGACCTCGGTGCTGCGCTCGCCGCGCAAGGCCTTGCTGTCCTTGCAGCAATCGCTGTCCGAGCTGACCGGGCCGGTGTTCGGCCATACCGATCTGGACCCGCTGGATAACGATTTGATCGCCAACGGTCGGGTCGATGGCGACCCGATAGGCGAGCGCATCCTGGTCCACGGCATGGTGCGTGACGATAACGGCCGGCCGGTGCCGGACGCCTTGCTGGAGTTCTGGCAGGCCAATGCCGGCGGCAAATACCGCCACGTCAACGACAACTACATCGCCGCCCCGGATCGGAATTTTCTCGGTTGCGGGCGCTGCCTCACCAACGACCATGGCTGGTACATCTTCCGCACCATCAAGCCCGGCCCCTATCCCTGGCGCAACCGGCTGGACGACTGGCGACCCGCCCATATCCATTTCTCGATCTTCGGTCATGCCTTCGTCACCCGGCTGATCACCCAGATGTATTTCCAGGGTGATCCGCTGCTGCCGCTGTGCCCGATCTACAACGCGATCCCGGATCGGGGCGCCCGCGAGCGGCTGGTCGCGCCGCTGGACCATGATGTCAGCAGGCCGCTGGACTCACTGGCCTACCGCTTCGATATCGTGCTGCGCGGGCGCAAGGCGACATTTTTCGACAACAAACCCGAGGGGCTGTGACCATGAGTACCGAAACCCTGAAAGAAACCGCGTCGCAAACCGCCGGCCCCTATCTGCACATCGGCATGATGCCGGCCGCCGCCGGCATCGAACACCGTGGCAGCCAGCCGGGCAACCGGCTGGCGGGCGTGGACGTCGAGGGCGAGCGCATCCGCATCGAGGGCCGGATCTTCGATGGCCAAGGCTGCCTGGTCAAGGATGCCATGATCGAAATCTGGCAGGCCAACGCGCAAGGGAAGTACCACCATCCGGCCGACACCCAGGACAAGCCGGTCGATCCCGAGTTCACCGGTTTCGGGCGCGCGGTCGCCGATTTCCAGACCGGAGCGTGGTGGTTCGAGACCATCAAGCCCGGCGCGGTGCCCGGTCGTGGCAGTCACACCATGGCGCCGCATATCAACCTGATCCTGTTCGCCCGGGGGATCAATATCGGCTTGCAGACCCGACTGTATTTCGCCGACGAGACCGAGGCGAACACGGCCGATCCGGTGCTCAAGCTGATCGAGCAGGAACCGCGCCGCGAGACTCTGATGGCGCAACGGGAAGAGCGGGACGGGCAGGTGATCTATCGCTTCGATATCCACTTGCAGGGCGAGCGGGAAACCGTGTTCTTCGATGTCTGAGCCGGAAAGGGGAACCAGCATGTCCGACGAATCCGCAATGCAGCCGCCGGCCGGTGAGCCGGCGATCCGCACCATCGCCATGCCCGCCGATACCAACCCCTCCGGGGATATCTTCGGCGGCTGGCTGATGGCGCAAATGGATCTGGCCGCCGGCAATGCCGCCGCGCGGCGCGCCCGGGGTCGCTGCGCCACGGTGGCGGTCAACGGCATCGTGTTCCACAGTCCGGTGTTCGTCGGCGACGAGGTCAGCCTGCACGCCAGCATCACCCGGGTCGGACGCAGCTCCATGGACATCGCCGTCGAGGCCTGGCGGCGCAGCCGCGACGGCGAGGAGCGTTTCAAGGTGACCGAGGCGGTGTTCACCTTCGTCGCCCTGGGTCTCGACCGCCGGCCGCGCGTCATCGTCTGAAGCGTCCTCGCGATCGGCCCGTGCTCGCCATCCTGTCCACGGCGCACCAGTATCCAGCTGGTCGCACCCTGTCCCTGGTGCTGTGGCTGATCGCTTGCCTTGACCCTCGCGTAGCTTGCGGGTAGATTCACACTGTTACCAAAATGTCATAAATCCTGGAACCCACGAGGAGGATCTGCCATGAATAATCCTGCCCGAAGCCATCGCTTCGGAATACGGACCGTAATGTCCGTCGCGCTGGCACCGCTGGCCATGCTGGCTTGGTCAGGCTCGATACAAGCCCAGGACGAATGCCCGAATCGCGGTCACCTGGATGTCATGTTCTGCGATGCCGATGGCGACCTGGTCGCCGACCGGCCGACCGATCCCTCGCAATGGGTGGACCCGGATACGCTGATCTTCGCCTACACCCCAGTGGAGGATCCTGCGATTTATGCCGATATCTGGCAACCCTTCATCGACCATCTCGCCGAAGTCACCGGGCGCAATGTGCGCTTCTTCGCCGTGCAGTCGAACTCGGCCCAGGTCGAGGCGATGCGCAGCGGGCGCTTGCATATTGCCGGCTTCTCCACCGGACCGACGCCGTTTGCCGTCAATCTCGCCGGGGCCGTGCCGTTCGCCCTGATGGGTTCGGATGACGGCCAGTTCGGCTACACGCTCCAGGTCTATACGCATGTCGATTCCGGTATCGACAGCATGGAAGACTTGCGCGGACGCCGGGTCGCCCACACCGCGCCGACCTCGAATTCCGGCAATCTGGCGCCCATGGCGCTGTTCCCGGGATTGGGCATCACGCCCGGCGAGGACTATGAAGTCGTGTTTTCCGGCAGCCACGATCAATCGATGCTGGGTGTGGTGGCGCGCGATTACGACGCCGCGCCGGTGGCCTCGGAAGTGGTCGTGCGCATGGCGGCGCGTGGGCTGTACGATCCGGAGGATGTCAAGATCATCTATGAAACCGACCCCTTCCCGACCACGTCCTATAACTACGTCTACAACCTGCATCCGGATCTGGTCGAGAAGATCGAGGAAGCCTTCTTCACCTTCGAATTCGCCGGTACCGCGCTGGGCGAGGAGTTCGAAGGGGTCGAGCGGTTCATTCCGATCAACTACCAGCAACACTGGAACGTGATCCGGACCATCCAGGCGGCCAACAACGTCGAGTACACGCCCGCCGGGCTGCAGTAACCCGAATGCTCCAAATCACCGATTTGTTCAAGCGTTACGGCAAGGATGAGCCGGTCCTGAAAGGCCTGAACCTGACGGTCGAGGGCAGCAGCGTGGTGTCGATCGTCGGCGCGTCCGGTGCCGGCAAGAGCACGCTGCTGCGCTGCATCAACCGTCTGGTCGAACCGACCTCGGGGTCGATCAAGCTCAACGGTATCGAGCTGGTTCACCTGAAAGGCAGCGAGTTGCGCAAGGCTCGCCGGCATATCGGCATGGTCTTTCAGGGGTTCAACCTGATCGACCGCCTGACGGTGATGGAAAACGTGCTGGCGGGCCGCTTGGGCTATGTCAACCTGTTCCAGGCGGTCACTCGGCGGTTTCCGCAAACCGATATCGATCGGGCCTATGCCTTGATGGAGCGGGTGGGCATCGCCCAGTATGTCAACAAGCGCGCCGATGCCCTGTCCGGTGGCGAACGCCAGCGGGTCGGGGTGGTGCGGGCCTTGATGCAGGAGCCGGAAATCCTGCTGGCGGACGAACCGACCGCCTCGCTGGACCCCAAGACCTCCGAGCAGATCATGACCCTGCTGCGCAGCCTGGCCGAGGAAATGTCACTGCCGGTTCTGATCAATATCCATAATGTAGCCCAGGCCCGGGCCTATACCCAGCGTATCGTGGGTCTGCGCCACGGGCAGATGATCTTCGACGGCACACCGGCGGATTTTACCAAGGATGCCCTGGACGCCATTTACGGGGGTATCGAGACCCCGGACGAGGAACGCGACGAGGCCGAGGCGGTGCGTCTGGCGGCCGCTTCATGAGCGAGACGGTTTCTCCTGCGTCCCGAAAATGGCGCAAGCCGTCGTTCATCGCCAATCCGGTCTTGCGCTACGGCCTGATCATCGGGGCCGCCGCCTACCTGTACTGGGCACTGACCACGCTGCCGTTCAATTGGCAGCGCATCGCGGAAGGTCTGCCCCGGGCCGCGCGGATCTTCGGTGGCGCATTCCCGCCCAATTTCGAACGCAGCAATCTGCTGATCACGGGCTTCGTCGAAAGTTTCCAGATCGCCATTCTCGCGACGCTCCTGGGGGTGCTGCTATCCATCCCGTTCGCCGTCATGGCCGCCCGGAATGTCGCGCCGTTGCCGATCTACCTGTTCGGACGGGCGGTCATCATCATCTCGCGCAGTTTCCATCCGGTCATCGTCGCGATCCTGTTCGTCAAGGCGGTCGGCTTCGGACCGTTGGCGGGCATTCTTACCCTGACGCTTTACTCCATTGGTTTCGTCGGCAAACTGCTGGCCGAGGAAATCGAGGAGATCGACTGGGGCCAGGTGGAAGCGATGCGCGCCACCGGAGCCGGTTACTTCTCGACGCTGATCTATGCAGTGTTTCCGCAGATACTGCCGCGTCAGGTGGGTCTGTCGATCTACCAGCTCGACAGCAATCTCCGCGCTTCCGCCGTGGTGGGCATCGTCGGTGCCGGCGGCATCGGGGGTACCCTGATGAATGCCTTCGGCCGCTATGATTACGATTTCGCCTTGGCCATTCTGCTCGTCATCATCGGGGTGATTCTGATCAGTGAAGGCATCAGCGGCTGGCTGAGGAAGAAGGTATGGTAAGGGCGGTGGTAGACGGCCACTACCGCTGGCGGCGGTACGACCGCGGCGAGCGGCTGGTGCGCTTTCTGGCCTGGCTGGGTGTGGTCGCCGTGGCGGTCTGGGCGATCCGGGACATCGATATCTTCTGGCCCTGGGTCTGGGATGCTCCGGACCAGGTGCGGGACCTGGCAGTACGGATGTGGCCGCCCGATACCCGTGGCCTACGAGCGATCATCAATGCTCTGCTGGAGACGGTACACATCGCCACTCTGGCCACGGGATTGACCATCTTCATCGCGCTGCCGGTGTCCTATATCGCGGCCCAGAACACCACGCCGAACCGGGCCTGCCTGTGGCTCGGTCGGTTCATCCTGGTATCCAGCCGCTCGGTCAACACCCTGATCTGGGCGCTGTTGTTCGTCGCCATTTTCGGACCGGGTGTGATAGCCGGTATCATGGCGATCATGTTCCGCTCCATCGGCTTCGTCGGCAAGCTGATGGGGGAAGCGATCGAGGAAATCGACCGCCGTCCGGTGGAGGCGATGGAGGCTACCGGCGCCTCGCGGCTGAAGGTGGTTTGCTACGCGATCGTGCCGCAAGTGATGCCGGCCTTCTTCGCCATCATCATCCTGCGCTGGGATATCAATATCCGTGAATCCACGGTGCTCGGCCTGGTCGGTGCGGGCGGTATCGGTGTCATTCTGCAAGGGTCCATCGACATGTTCGCCTGGCAGGCAGTGGCGACCGTGCTGATCGCCATCATCATCCTGGTCCTGATCGGCGAGGCGGTATCGGGCTGGCTGCGCAGCAAGGTGATTTGATTGCCGGGCTTGTTG
>CAYMHN010000032.1:10962-13166 GCA_964390235.1 uncultured Candidatus Competibacteraceae bacterium | reverse complement strand
TCGCGAATGATGCGGTTCGTTCCTCACCACATCCTACTACCTGCGTATATAGCCGATAGGCCGGATTGCGGCGCGAAATCCGATTTCGGCTGTCCATGGCTATAAGCGCATGACAGGAGGAGTCGGATGGTGATCGTAATGCTGCTGCTGGTGCTGATCGCGGTGTCCGTGGTCTGCGCCTTCCTCAAGACCTCCCTGAGGGTGTGGACCGGGGCGCTGGCCGCCGTTCTGCTAGTCGGATCGATCCTCGGTCCGTTCGGCTGGATCGGGTCGAGCCTCCTCTGGCTGCCCTTCCTGGCCATCGTGGTCCCGCTCAACCATCCGCCCTGGCGCCGGGTCTTGATCAGCGCGCCGGTGCTCGGGTTTTTCGCGAACCTGGTGCCGCGCATCTCGGAGACCGAGCGGATCGCGCTGGAGGCCGGCACTATCGGCTTCGAGGGCGAGCTGTTTACCGGCAGTCCGGACTGGCACCGGTTGATCGGCCGACCCTTGCCCGAGCTGAGCGCCGAGGAGCAGGCGTTTCTCGACGGCCCGGTGGAGCAGCTCTGCGACCTGATCGATGAATGGTCGTTCTCGCATCATGAGGCCGAGCCGTCCGAGGAGGTCTGGGCACATCTGAAGCAGCACCGGTTTTTCGGGATGATCATCCCCGAGCAATACGGCGGACTGGGGTTTTCCGCCACCGCGCATCGCGCGGTGCTGGAGAAGGTCTGCGGCGTAAGCGCCACCGTGGGGCCGGTGGTGGTGGTGCCCAATTCACTCGGCCCGGCCGAGCTGCTGCTGCACTATGGCACCGACCGACAGAAGGCCCACTATCTGCCGCGTCTGGCCCGCGGCGAGGAGATTCCCTGTTTCGCCCTGACCAGCCCCACCGCCGGTTCCGATGCCACCTCCATCAGCGACTACGGAATCGTCTGCAAGGGGCAATGGAACGGCGAAGAGGTGCTGGGCATGCGGCTGACCTTCGAGAAGCGCTATATCACCCTGGCGCCGGTGGCGACGCTGATCGGGCTGGCCTTCCGGCTTTACGATCCGGACGGATTGATCGGCGATACCGAGGATCTCGGCATTTCCCTGGCGCTGCTGCCCCGATCCACGCCAGGCCTGGAGATCGGTCGCCGGCACTTGCCCATGAACAACCCCTTCCCCAACGGGCCGGTGCGCGGCAAGAACGTGTTCGTGCCGCTGGACTGCCTGCTGGGTGGCCCCGAACACGCCGGCCAGGGTTGGCGCATGCTGGTCGAGTGCCTGTCCACCGGCCGGGCCATCTCCCTGCCGTCCGCGGCCAGCGGTCAGGTGAAACTGGTCGCGCTGGCGACCGGCGCCTATGCCCGGATCCGCAAGCAGTTCAACCTGCCCATCGGCCGCTTCGAGGGGATCGAGGAGGCTCTGGCCCGGATCGCCGGCTACACCTATGCGATCAGCGCCCTGTCGCGCCAGACCGCGGCGGCGGTGGATCAGGGCGAGAGGCCGGCGGTCGCCGGTGCCATCGCCAAGTATCAGGCCACCGAACTCTGCCGCGAGGTGATCAAGGACGCGATGGACATCCACGGCGGCAAGGGGGTGATCCTCGGGCCGCGCAATTATCTGGGCCGCAACTGGCAGAGCGCGCCAATCTGGATCACGGTGGAGGGTGCCAATATCCTGACCCGCTCGATGATGATCTTCGGTCAGGGTTCGATCCGCTGCCATCCTTTTGCCCTTAGGGAGCTGGAAGTCCTGCGGGAGCCGGACGCGCGGCTGCGGGTGCGGAAGTTCGACCGGCTGCTGTTCGGCCATATCGGCCATACCCTGAGCTGCGCGGCACGTTCCTTCGTGCTGGGGCTGAGCTTTGGCCGCTTCGCGGCGGTGCCGGGCGACCGCCAGACCCGGCGCTATTACCGCAAGCTCGGCCGCTATTCGGCGTCCTTCGCGCTGCTGGCCGATGTCGCCATGCTGACCTACGGTGGCCGGCTGAAACAGAAGGAAAAACTGTCCGGCCGCCTGGCCGATGCGCTGAGCTGGTTGTACATCGGCTCGGCCATGCTGCGCCGCTTCGAGCATGAGGGTCGCCAGGCCGTCGATCAGCCGATCCTGGCCTGGGCGTTTCACGAGACCATCTATCGGATTCAGGAGGCCCTGAAGGGCGTGATCGACAACTACCCCCTGGCCCCGCTGCGGCCGGTGCTGCGGCGCATCGTGTTCCCGCTGGGCGCCAACGAGCG
>CAYMHN010000032.1:0-10952 GCA_964390235.1 uncultured Candidatus Competibacteraceae bacterium | reverse complement strand
CCGACGCTGACGAACATAGCGCTGTCGTGGCGGCCCAGCGACCGGCTGGGCCACAAGGTCGCTCAGCTGTTGCTGAGCCCCTCGGAGACTCGCGACCGGTTGACGCGGGGCTGTTACCGCTCCGATCGTACCGGTTTTCCGGTCGGTGTCATGGAAGCCTTGCTACCGGACGTGATCGCCGCTGAACCGCTGGAACGCAAACTGCTGAAGGCGATCCGCGGCGGGCGGATCGCTGGCCATACTTTCGAGCAGCAGGTGACGGCGGCGCGTGCCGCCGGGGTGTTCAGCGCCGATGAGGCCGAAGTGCTGCTGAAGCTGCGCGCGCGGGTACTGGAGGTGATCGCGGTGGATGATTTCGACTTGCGGGAACTGCAGGCCGGCTCCTGGGACGAACGGGTAGTGCTGCGTCCGGCTGTTCATGTTTTAAACTAGCGAAACAACTTTGGTGTACAACATATCCCATGACGACAACACTGGAAAACATCGCCGCCGAAGACGTAAGTCGGGTACTAGTACAGCGGGGTATTTCCCCCGACAAGCGGGTGACCGTGATCATCGACGAGAGTCTGGTCGATATCGCTCGCCGCACCCGTGAAAAAGCCCGGCAACGCGGCATGACTGAGCAGATCTTTCAAGAGCTGATGAAAGATCGCTGATGCGAGTGGTTATCGACACCAACCTGTGGATCAGCTATCTGCTGCGACCCGACAACCCGTTGTCGGACAGACTGGATCGGATCACCGCCGAGCACAAACTGTTGTATTCCTACGATACCCTGAAGGAACTGGCTGAAGTGCTGACTCGACCGAAATTCGCTCGTTACATCGACAGGGATGATGTGCATGCCTTCATCAAGGAGTTGGAGATCACCGGGGAGTCCGTCACCGTGGACATCGAGGTCGATATCTGTCGCGATCCCAAGGACAATCACGTTCTGGCGCTGGCTGTCTGCGGCCGGGCGGATTGCATCCTCACCGGTGATAAAGACCTACTGACCCTGATCGACTATCAAGCGATTCCGATCATCCGCATCAGCGCCTTCGATGCTTTCGTTGACCAGGAACTCAGTTAGCCGATTCGGCTGGTGCATAACCCGAATGGATTTCGTTGATCTCGAACGTTGTTTCGTCCCGATTAAAAAAGACGAGGAGGCCAATCTCAACGTCAGTAAGATGTGGGGCCGTAAGATCGCCGGCTGGCTGAACTGGCCAGATCTTCTGGAATACCGCCGTGTCGTGTTGCTCGCTGAGGCGTGGAGTGGCAAGACCGAGGAGTTCCGCCATCAGGCCGAAGTGCTCGCTGCTGAGGGGAAGGCGGCCTTCTTCGTTCGCATTGAAGAGCTCGCTGACGATGGCTTCGAAGCTGCCTTGGAACCTGCAGCAGTTCGGTCGTTCACCGGCTGGCGCGACAGTAACGCAGGCGATGACGCCTGGTTTTTCCTCGACGCCGTCGACGAGACCCGCCTGAATCACAAGAGCCCGGAGAGGGCGTTGCGACGCTTTGTCCGGGAGCTGGGCTCCGGGTTGGAACGGGCGCGGGTCTTCGTGTCTTGCCGGGTGAGCGATTGGAAGGGTCGGGAGGATTGGGCAACTGTGGAACGTCTACTGCCGATATGGAAGAAACCGGCCCCGCCGATGCCCAAGAATGATGATGCAGCATTGCTGGACCCTATCTTCAAGGAGCGGAACGAAACCAGAAATGTGATCACTACGAAGGCGCCGGAGCATGAGCCGAACATGCTGCTCGTCGTCCAACTCGTTCCGCTTGGCCCCAAACAACAACGTGCGCTGGCGGAGGCAGCAGGGGTCGAACAGCCCGATACGTTCATCGAGGCAATCGAGCGGAATGGTCTCGATGCCTTGGCAGAGCGACCGGGTGACCTCCTCGACCTCACCGAGTACTGGAAGACTAACCGCTGCTTCGGAAGCCTGGTGGAAATGACCGAGCAAGGCGTTGCCCGCAAGCTCACCGAGCAGGACTCGTTCCGACCCGACAACAGAGACCTTGTCTCCGACAAGGCCCGCCAGGGTGCCGAACGACTCGCCACCGCGCTGACATTGGCCAAGTCCTTCACGCTGCGCGCGCCGGGCCATGAACCCGATCCCTCGCTCGCTGCAGGCGCTGTCGATCCTGCCCTTGTGCTCCCCGAATGGACCGATGCGGAGCGCAATGCCCTGATACGCCGAGGCTTGTTCGCTCCCTCGACCTACGGACGGGTCCGCTTTCACCACCGAGGTACCCAGGAATATCTGGCGGCGCGCTGGCTCGACCGGCTGCTGCACACGAGCTGCCCGCAATCCGCCGTTCGGGAGCTGGTATTCACGGAGTGCTACGACATTGAAACCGTCGTGCCGTCACTGCATGCGGTCGCCGCTTGGCTCGCTCTCGACCACCCGGAGATTCGTGATGAGATCATCCGGCGAGAACCGCTCATACTTCTGCGCCACGGTGATCCACGTTCGCTCCCCCTGGAAGCCAAGGAGCAGTTGCTGCTGAACTACGCGACCCGCCACGCAGCTGGCGCGATCTCGGATGACTATCTCGATCACAGGGCGTTGTGGCTGTTTGCGACATCGGAGCTTGCTATCGCTATCCGTCAAAGCTGGGCCGTCAATGATCGGATGGATTTCCGCACTGATCTCCTAACGTCTGATTCGTGAAGGAGCGATCCAGGCGTGTGTGGACCTGGCGCGAGGCGTTGTCCTGGACGAGACATGGGGAGATTACCCGCGGACTGTCGCCCTGCAGGCCCTCGATGCTTGCGGTGACCAAGAGGGCTTGTTGGCCACTGCACGGTGGATAAAAAACGCTTCGAACTGCACTAGTACCCGACTTGCCGCGAACTTTTCCCGGATACTGTTCCCACGCTATCTCGTCGTCGAGGAGTTGATCGAACTTATTGAACGCTCGCCATCGCTGCGGCGCGGCGCACTCGAAGGGTTTGGGGATGCGATTGATGATCTCTGGAGGAACTGCTCCGATGCTATATCGCGGGAGCGGTTGCTCGCGGGGATTGCGGATCTCTGTCTGGCGCCGCCCTTCGAGGACGATTACAGGCGTATCTCGCGACGGCATCATGAGATTGCCAGGAATCTGGCTCCGATCGCCCGTGAAGCGATGTTGCGGCTGGGAAGCACTGCGACCTCCGAAGGTCTGGTGCGTGTACTGATGGCGGTCGAGCGTGCCGATTATCAACTGTCGGGCGACGAGTCGGAACCTTCGCTCAATGCGCTGGTATCGGGGAACACGCAGTTGAAGCGCCAGCTCTTCTGGGCGGATGTCGAGGACGGCCGATATAACGAACGGCGAAACAATGACCTGATTCGGCCCTGGCAGGTACACTCGCTCGAACGCCGCCTGTGGCAGCTGGGTCGAGAGGATCTGGTTTGGCTGGTCGAGGACCTCGCCGAACGTCCCCCGGGAGCCGACCGGCGGATCGCGCTGAGCGCCATGGTTGCCATTCTGAAAGACACCGGTGAGTTCGATGTTGAAGTACTGCGGTTGCGCAGGCTGGTCGCCAACGACAGCGAATTGGAGCAAGACCTCGCCGGGTACCTCACGCCCCCACCCGAGAACGAGGAGAATCGCCGGTTTCATCTCCGGGAGCGGCGGAACCAGCGAGCCCAGAAAAAGGAAGAACGCAATAACCAGGCAGCCTGGATCCGTTTTCGTGAGCGGTTGCGAGCAAATCCATCCCAATTGTGCGATACGAACGAGAGAGTATTCGGTTTGCGCAATCTGAGCATCTGGCTGCGTCACAAAACCCAGGAAGGTTATACGGAGGCTGCCTTGCAGGCGCCGGTCCGGCAGATCCTGTTCGAGGTCATCACCGGCCGAGCGCCGGGATCGCTGGGTACTCTCAACCGTGGATTGCGGGTTCTGCAGCGCCTGGATCTCGGCGAGGGTCAGCTGCGTAGAATAACCATGCTTGCGCTTCGAAGGCTTCGAGCGGCCCAAGCCAAAGACAAGGACGGTTGTGTACAGCGCTATCTGGCTATGCTGTTTCTCGCCGATGCGGACCGTGCCGCTCGGGAACTTGCCGACTGGTTTAGCAATGCATCACGGGCGCTCGGTTACGCCCGTGCCGAGGACACCCTTGGTACCTTGTTCGGACGATCAAACACACCACTGGTTACGAACGATCTCAGCAGTGCGTCAGTATCTTCGCTGGAACAGCTTGTCCGAATTGCCTACCATTACGTGCGCCCGGAGGATGACAGGGTACGTGAGGGAAGTTTTACCCCGGATGCCCGAGATAGCGCAGAGGAAGCGCGCAATACACTTCTCAGAGCTTTGCTCGACAGAACCGGGGTCGACGCCTATCGGGCCATGCGCAGACTTGCTGGTGACAAGACTTTCCCGGGCAGCGCGATCCGCTTCAATGAACTCGCCCGCGCAAAGGCCGAACATGACGCTGAACTACCGGCATGGAAACCCAAAGAAGTGCTCGCCTTCGAGCGGCACCACATTGCTCCCGCGAAAACCGGGGAGGCATTGTTGCGTGTTGTCATGGGTGTACTCACGGATATCCAGTCCAGTTTCGACCAGGCCGATGCCACATCGCGGCCTTTGCTGGAACGCGCGGAGAACGAGGACGAGGTCCAGAAATGGCTTGCAGAGCAGATCATTCAGCGCGCGCGGGATCGCTTCCATGTGCATCGCGAATCTCAAGTTGCACGTGATGATAAGCCGGATATCATTGTCTCTTCGACATCCGCTCCAGTCCAGGTGGCAATCGAGGTAAAGCACGGCGGGATGAATTGGGCGGTGCGGGATTACGAACGAGCCTTGATTAGCCAACTAACCGAGACTTACCTGAAGCCCGTAACGCGGCGGTGTGGCGTCCTGGTGATATCCCACCATGGACAGCGTACATGGCGCGATCCGATCAATAAGGCAACTCTGAACTTCCATCAACTGATTGAGCGTTTGCAGACTTTGGTGAAGACAGTGACAAGGAACAAGTCCGGGGCCGTAGAGGTTCGAGTTTTTGGAATTGATACTTCTCCCTCTTGTTCTCAATGAGCTTGTATCGATTGTGACACAAGTCACGCCTTGTATTCCCCCAACCCCTACATCAGCTGCATGAAGCTCTTTGGCTGGTACTTCTCGAAGCCTTCCTGATCCACCGCTTGTCTATGGTGGTGTCGCAAGCGTCTTGTCAGCCGGAAGCCAGCGGATCGCGGGGTCGAGAACGGCATGCGGGGAGGTAGGGGAGTCGGGGTGCAGAGCCATCGTTATTCGGCGATTTTCAACGCGGCATCGGCGAAATCGAGCAGTTCCCGCACCCGGTTTTTGATCACGTTCACCATGATGTCCAGGTCCGGCTTCTTGTATTCATGAACCAGGATGTTGCGAAATCCGACCATCGCCTGCAGCGCTTTCATCCGTTCGACGCTGATCAGTCCGGCTCGTTGCAGCAGGGCGAAACTGTCCTTGCTGTCCTGCGGTAGGCCGAGCTTGCGGCGCTTGATGAGGTGATTGGCGATATCGATGGACAGTTCGCAGGCGCGTTGCAGATTCATGGCGATCGCATCCTGCTTGAGGTAATCGTCCTCGAAGGGTTTATCACTTTCCCGTGCATAGTACTGCTCGATCTGCGCGATGCAGCGCTCGATGCTGATCTTCTTGTCCAGAATGATCTCATTCATACGTCGTAAAACCTCCCGCTGCGCAAGCCCTCGGCCATGATCCCGGCCCGCTCCTGGTTGAGCTTCTGGTAGAACGACAGGACCAGCATTTCGAACTCGTCGGCCGCGTACCGATCAGCGCAGAAAATTCGCCGTTCGGCCAGGATGATTTCCTTCTGGAAAACGGTGGGTGCCAGACGCAGATTTATCAAGTCCACGTCCCTTTTCAGCAGGTCTTCGAGCGCGAACCGCAAATCGCTCAACGCCAGCGAACCCGTCTGTTTGGCTTCGTCCGGGGGCAACAGCAGGGCGATGTCCACATCGCTGGTCGGCCATTCGTCCTCGGTGCCCCACGAGCCAAACAGGTAGATGGCTTGGGTGTTCGGATAGGCCGACAGGACGGTGCTGATGATATTGTCCACGGTGCTCATACCGCTTTCAACCGCTCCTTCTCGCGCTTGTCGTCGAACAGCAGGAAGCGGTACTTGTCCGGCAGCGGCTTGCCCGCCTCGATGAAACGGATCACTTCCTGTTGTTCCTGCTCGGTGAGTCGCGCCATGGGCCTGTTCTGCAAAATCATGCAGCCGGGTTGGCGCTGAACGAGGTGGATGCGCTGCGCTTATCCACCCTACTCATGCTGCCGAGTTTCACCCCGAACCGGACTGGTTGATTCATGTATCGCGGATCTGTTACTCCTTTGGACAGCTTAGCAAATTGTCCGCAGGGATCAATCCGCTTGCAGCAGCAAGGCGCCCAGCGGCGGCAAGGTCAGGTTCAGCGACCAATCATGGCCGTGCATGGGCACCGGTTCGGCCAGCACCTCGCCCAGATTGCCGACTCCGCTGCCGCCGTAGAGTTCGGCGTCGCTGTTGAGCAGTTCGCGGTAGTAACCGGGGCCCGGCACGCCGATCCGGTAGTCGGGACGGACCATCGGAGTGAAGTTGCAGACCGTCACGACGAAATCACCGGGGTCGCGGGCGCGGCGCAGAAAGGCGAGCACGCTGTGCGTATTGTCCGAGCAGTCGATCCACTGGAAGCCGTCGGCCGAAAAATCGACCTGATACAAAGCCGGGGTGCGCTGGTACAGGTGATTCAGATCGCGCACCAGGCGTTGCAGCCCGGCATGTCCATGATCATCCAGCAGCCACCAGTCGAGTTCGCGGTCATGGTTCCATTCGCCGCCCTGTCCGAACTCGCCGCCCATGAACAGCAGCTTCTTGCCGGGGTGGGCGGTCATGTAGCTGAAATACAGGCGTAGATTGGCGAACTTCTGCCAGGCATCGCCGGGCATGCGGGTCAGCAGCGAGCCCTTGCCGTGGACGACCTCGTCGTGCGATAGCGCCAGCACGAAGTTCTCGCTGAAAGCGTAGAGCAGGCCGAAGGTCAGCCGATCCTGGTGGTATTTGCGGTGCACCGGATCCTCGCGCAAATAGGCCAGGGTGTCGTGCATCCAGCCCATATTCCACTTGTAGCTGAAGCCCAGACCGCCCAGCCAGGTCGGGCGCGAGACCATGGGCCAGGCGGTCGATTCCTCGGCCACGGTGAAGCCGCCGGCGGCATGCACGGCCTCGTTCATGCGGCGCAGAAAATCCACCGCCTCCAGGTTCTCGTTGCCGCCGTGCCGATTGGGCAGCCACTCGCCCGGTTCGCGGGAATAGTCCAGGTACAGCATCGAGGCCACGGCGTCCACCCGCAGCCCGTCGATATGGAATTCCTCGACCCAGAACAAGGCATTGGCGATCAGGTAATTGGCCACCTCGGCGCGGCCGTAGTTGAAGATCAGCGTGCCCCAGTCCGGGTGCTCGCCGCGGCGCGGATCATCGTGTTCGTAAAGCGCCGTGCCGTCGAAGCGCGCCAGGCCGTAGGCATCCTTGGGAAAGTGCGCCGGCACCCAGTCCATGATCACGCCGATGCCGGCCTGATGGCAGCGGTCGACGAACTGGCGGAACTCGTCGGGGTCGCCGAAGCGCCAGGTCGGAGCGAACAGACCGATGGGCTGATAGCCCCAGGAGCCGTCGAAGGGGTACTCGGTGACCGGTAACAGTTCGATATGGGTGTAGCCCAGCTCGACCACGTAGGGAACCAGCTGTTCGGCCAGTTCGCGGTAGCTCAGCCAGCGACCACCCGCGCCGCGCCGCCAGGAGCCCAGATGTACCTCGTAGCAGCTCATCGGTCGGTCCAGCGGATTGCCGCCCAAGGGGTTGCCGCGCTGGCCCAGCCAGTCCGAATCCCGCCAGTCGTAGTGGCTGTGGTGAACGATGCAGGCATTGCCGGGCGGCGCTTCCATGTAGCGGGCAAAGGGGTCGGCCTTGAGCGGCAGCGGTTCACCCTGTGGGCCGAGCAGTTCGAACTTGTAGAGTTCGCCGGCGGACAGGCCGGGAACGAACAGATCCCAGACCCCGTTGCCGGGATGCAGACGCATGGGATGGCGGCGGCCGTCCCAGTCGTTGAACGGGCCGACCACGCTGCCCCGGCTGGCATTGGGCGCCCATACGGCGAAGTGCACGCCGTCCACGCCGTCCAGCGTCATGACGTGGGCGCCCAAGCGCTGGTGGAGTTGCCGGTGGGTGCCCTCGGCCATCAGGTGACGATCCAGCTCCCCCAGCGGCGAGGGGAAACGATAGGGATCATCGATAGTCCAGGCGTGTTCACCGGCCCGCAGGCGCAGGCGATACGAGCCGGGATCGGCCGGGATCTCGGCGGCGAACAGACCGGCCGGATCGATCACTTGCAGGGTGGCGATTGGCCGATCCTCGGCACCCAGCAGTTCGACCGAATCGGCCTGCGGTTGGAAAGTACGCACGACCCAGCCGGTATCGCCCCGGTGGGGGCCGAGTACGGCGAAGGGGTCGTTGTGCCGCCCTTGGATGAGAGTGGTGATCTGTCGAGTCGGATTCATGATGTCTGGTAAAGCTGGTCGAGATAGTGGTTCACGCTCTCATCCCAATGAAAGCGGGCGATACCCGCCGCTCGGGCCAGTTGCCGCCAGCGCTTGGGCTGATCCCGATGCAGGGCCAGGACCCGATCCAACTCGGCCAGCAGGCCGTCGGCCTGGTCGGCCAGCCCGGTACCGGTGAAGGCAAAACCGTTGATGCCGGGCTGTACGGTATCGCGCAAGCCGCCGACATGATGGACCAGACAGGGTTGGCCGGCGCGCATGGCCAGCATCTGACCGATGCCGCAGGGTTCGAAGGAACTGGGCATCAGAAACAGGTCGCCGGTGGCGTACAGGGCTTGCGACACGGCATCGGAATAGCCACGCAGGAACAGCAGATTGGGATGGCGACCGGCGGCGGCGGTCAGGAACTGCTCGTAGTCCGGGTCACCGCTGCCCAGCAGTAGATAGACCCCATTCACCTCGGCCAGTTGCGCCATGATCTGGTCGATCGCCAGTCGGCCGCGGCTGTCGCGCTGGCGCAGCAGGCGGAATTTCTGCTCGGTCAGTCGACCGATGCCGGTCAGCACGAAGCCCGGCCGCTGCGTCGGCCAGTCCGCGAGGCGCTCGCGGGCGATGAAATGGGCCGGATGCAGAGCCGGTTCGCTGCCGGCCCACGCCAGGATCTGATTGCGCAGCACGGTCAATAACGCGGGCCATGCCGGCGCCGGCACGCCATGCTCGGAATAGTGACAGCCGTTGAGTATGCCGATCAAGCGATCCTCATCCCGGGCCTGTTGCAGATCGACTTCCAGCCCCTCGCCGCCGTAATAGCCCTTGTGCTCGACGGCGCTGGGACGCAGGATTTCCTCCGCGTAGCTGGGCGAGACCGTATGCACGGCGTCGCTCAGCCGGATGCCGACCGCCATGGGATTGATGCAGTCCGACCAGCGCGGGTCGGCGATATCGGCCTGCTTGCAGCGCAGACCCGGATACCAGTGGGCCAGCGATGAATCGTCACCGGTCAGCGGCCGCACCCCTTGCAGCGCCAGGTTATGGATGGTGAACACGCAACGGATCATCTGCAAGGGCCGGCAGGCCGGATGGTAGCGGCGCAGCAGCAGCAGCAGTGCGGTATGCCAGTCGTGCAGGTGGATGATGTCGGGTCGCTGGTCCCCGGCCTGGATCAGCCACTCGGCGGCGGCGGCGCAGAACAGCGCGAACTTGTTGGCATCGCGGGCGAAAGGCCGGTCCGGCGGATCATCGCAGTAGATGCGGCCGGCACCGCAGGGTTCGAACAGGGGATGATCCAGCACCCAGTGACGCACCCCCGGCCGTTCCTCGGTACCCGGCACCTGATACAGATCGACATGGCAGGCGCTGCCGCCGAAGCCGACCTCCAGCGCCGCCAGCCGGGATGCGCCGGGCAGGTCGGCAAACACCCCATAGGCCGGGGTCAGTACCGTCACGGTGCAGCCGCGCGCCGCCAGGGCCGGCGGCAGATCGCGGATCACGTCGCCGATACCTCCCACCTTGCCGCCGGGCAGGGCGTCGTTCTCGGCTGTCAGCATCAGGATATTCATGGCCGTGGACCGCTGGCCCGTCTGGTGAGATTGATCAAGGCATTGGTAGAGGCGTCGTGGCTGGTCGCCTCGGCCTCGCCCCGCAACTCGTCGAGTATCGTTCGGGCCAGCTGCTTGCCCAGTTCCACTCCCCATTGATCGAAGGAATTGATATCCCAGATCGCGCCTTGCACGAACACCTTGTGCTCGTAGAGCGCGATCAGCAGGCCCAGGGTGTGTGGGTCGAGCTTGCCGAACAGCAGGGTGTTGGTCGGCCGGTTGCCGGGGAATACCTTGTGCGGCAACAGCTGTTCCAGGGACTCGCCGCTCAGCCCTTGGGCTTCCAGTTCGGCCCGTGCTTCCGCTTCGGTCTTGCCGCGCATCAGGGCCTCGGTCTGGGCGAAGCAATTGGCCAGCAGCAGTCTGTGATGCTCGCCGATGGGGTTGTGCGATTCCAGCGGCACCAGGAAATCCGTCGGCACCAGCCGGGTACCCTGGTGCAGCAACTGGAAGAACGCGTGTTGGCCATTGGTGCCGGGCTCGCCCCAGATGATCGGGCCGGTGCCGTAGTCCACCCGCTCGCCGTCCAGCGTGATGGATTTGCCGTTGCTTTCCATGTCCAGTTGCTGCAGATAGGCCGCAAAACGGTGCAGGTACTGGTCGTAGGCCTCCACGGCGTGGCTCTCGGCGCCGAGGAAATTGTGATACCAGATGCCCAGCAGTCCCAGGATGACCGGCATATTGCGCTCCAGGGGGGCTTCCACGAAATGCCGGTCCATGGTGTGCGCGCCAGCCAGCAGTTCCTCGAAGCGGTCCATGCCGATAGCCACCGCGATCGGCAGACCGATCGCCGACCACAGCGAATAGCGTCCGCCCACCCAGTCC
>CAYMHN010000031.1:0-13237 GCA_964390235.1 uncultured Candidatus Competibacteraceae bacterium | reverse complement strand
CCGGGTGCGCGGCAAGCTTGCCATTCCGGTTTCCCGAAGCGGTCTGTACCATGCTCAAGCGACGTGCTTCCCCACCAGGACCGTGAAATGGACACAACCGCCCCCACCCCCCGCCTGCCCCTGGCCCGCTACCGGCTGCGGTTCCGGGCCATCGACCCTTTGCGCCTGCCGGACTATGCCGGCTCGGCCTGGCGCGGGGCGTTCGGGCGTTCGCTCAAGCGGCTGGTCTGCGTCACCCGCGAGCCCCGTTGCCCGGACTGCCTGCTGTATCGCAGCTGCGCCTATCCCTATGTCTTCGAAACGCCGTCGGACCCGGCCGATGAGCTGCTGGGCAAGGTCGGCGCCGCGCCGCATCCCTTCGTGCTGCTGCCCGACGGCGCGGCGCGCGGGGTCCGTGTCCCGGGCGAGCTGTTGCCGCTCGACCTGACCCTGTTCGGTCACGGCAATCGCCAGCTGCCGTATATCATTCACGCCCTGGACCAGGCCGGCCGGCAGGGCATGGGCCCGGACCGTGGCGCGCTGCAACTGACGGAGGTCTGGCAGCAGACCGCTGCCCTTGGGGAAGCGCCGCAGTAACATGCGCCATTCCGCCTGCCGGTCCATCGCGCGGTCGCACTCGGCCAGGGCCCGAGACGGAACCAGTCGACCGGTCCTGACCACTTCCCGCTTTACTCCTCGGATCAACAATCCGTATCCAGGATTTGCATCACAAGCCCATCGCTGCGAACTTTCCCCGACACAGAGTCATGATGGATTCCGCATTCGACGCCATGTCGTCACTACCACAATAACCATACACACTGCGGAAAGCCCCAGTGCGATGGGGCGTTCCAGAAAATAGCTCCAATCCTCGGCACGCGCCTGGGTGATGGCGAGATTGCGCTCGAGCACGCCACCCAGGATGAAGGCGAGCACGACCGGCAGGATCGGGATGCCGATGACGCCAAGAGCGATGACGAATACGGCCGCGGCGAGCATGACCCAGACATCGAACAGGTTGGTATTGACGGCGTAGGATCCGAAGATCGAGAAAAAGGTTATGAAGGCTGCGATAGCGCCCTTGGGAAGGTGGAGCAGCAAAGCGAAATACCTGGCACAGAACAGCCCGATGAAGGTCATCAGCAGGTTGATCGCCAGAAAGCCGGCGAAGAAGGTGTACATGATCTCCGGCCGCTCGGTGAACAGCAGCGGACCGGGCCGCAGCCCGTGCAGGGTCAGCGCGCCGATGAAGACCGCGGCGGCACCGCTGCCGGGAATCCCGAGCGCGAGCAAGGGTATCAAGGAGCCTCCGACATTGGCGCTGACCGAACACTCGGCTGCAAGCAGCCCGCGCTCCGATCCCTTGCCGAACTGCTCGGGTTCGCTGGCCAGGCGGCGTTCGAGCGTATGGGCCACCAGCGGTGTCGATTCCGGGCCGACGGCAGGCAGGATGCCGAGAACGGTACCGATCGTCGAAGCGCGCAGGACCAACCAGCGGTCCTGGACCAAGCGTCGAAGAACCCGAGCCGGTTTCGTCGCGCCGACTTTTCCGACCACGGTTTCGGATTTACCCGAAATGGCCTCCGCGGCGATCAGAATCGCCTGCGGCATGCAGAAGAAACCGACCAGGACCGGAACAACACCGAGACCGGAATAAAGCTCGTAGAAGCCGAAGGTGAACCGGGCGGTGCCCTGCACCGGGTCGATGCCGATCGATGCGAGAACGAGACCGAGAAAGACACCAGTGATGTTGGCGAAGATCGGGGTGTCCAGCATTACGACGACGATGATGAGGCTGAGCACGACCAATGCCACGTATTCGGGTGCACCGAACCTCAACGCGAGCTGTGCCAGGGTCGGCGTCAGGAACATCAATGCGAGCGCGGAGATGGTCCCCCCCACGCCCGAGCCCACCGCAGCGATGCCGAGCGCGAGGGGGGCCTTGCCTTGTCGGGCCATGGCATGGCCTTCCCAGGCGCTCACGATGGAAGCAGGGGTACCAGGGATGTTGAGCAGGATGGCGGAAATGCTGCCACCGTAGATCGCCCCGGCGTAGATGCCCGCAAGCATGATCATGCCGTGCTCCGGTGCCATCAGGAAAGTCACCGGAATGAGCAGGGCGATGCCGAAGGTTGCAGTCAATCCGGGAATCGAGCCGATCACCACACCGAGTAGCACCCCCGTGACAGCAAAGGTCAGGCTGAGGGGGGTGAGTGCCAGCAGGATGCCTTCCCACATGATCAGCACCTAGAAAACGCTGTAGAGGAAGATTTCAAGCTGCTCGTCAATCCAGCCCTGGGGCATGGGCACATAAAGGACGATCTTGATCAGCACGGCGAACAGAAGAACGAAAACGGCCGTGCCCGCGATCACGCTCACCTTCGGTCTTCCGATCGTGATGGCAAGCGAGAGCGACAGACCGACCCATGTGGTCAGGATGAAGCCGAATCGCGGAAGCAGGACGAGATAGGCGATCCAGACGATGGCGAAACCGATCAGCCGAATGAGCTGGAGGCGGGACAATCGCGGTATCGTGGATAGGTCGGTGCTCTCCGGTGCACTGATGACATTGGAAATCAACAACAGACCGGAACAAAGGAGGGCGCTGCCGACAACCACGATCGGATAAACGGCAGCGCTACCGGTGATCTGGATCGCCTGCCACAGAATCGTTGCCAGGGCGGCGACCAGCGCAATACAGACTGCCAGGCGCATCCGGCACACTCGCAGGAAGGGCGGAACCGGAATGGCCCCGCCCGTGGGCTCAATCCAGCCGACCCGTTTCCCTCAGAAAACTCTGGAGGGCTTCATGGGTCTCGCGATAGCTTGTCAGCGTCTGTTCCGCACCCGCTGGCGACAGCGTGAGTCCGGCCCTGTCGAAAGCTGCGCGGGCTTCATCCGACTGCAACACGTCCAGCAAGGCGCGCTCGAGATAGCGCTTGCGGTCCTCGGGGACTCCGGCGGGCAGCGCGAAGAAACGGCTGGCACCCCAGGTCTGACCCCCGGCGGGTACACCCAGCTCGTCGAAGGTCGGCGTGTCGGGCAGCTTCGGATGGCGTGCGTCCCCGGTCACGGCAACCGGTTTCAGATCACCACTTGCGACGTACTGTTCGATCTCCGTATAGAACGCGGCGGTGGCATCGATGTCGCCTGCCAACAACGCGATCACGCCCGCACGGCCGCCGTCAAAGGGAATGAAGTTGAAATCCACGTCGCGCGCTCGCTCGATGAACTCGCTGACGAAGAGGAACATGCTGTCCGGATTCATTCCGACCTGCAGCCTGTCGTCTTTGGCGTGTTGCATGATGCCGTCGAAATCCATCGGCCCGATTTCCGATTTCGCGTTCACGATCCAGATCACCGGATCGAAGCTGATTGAGGCGATCGGCTCGAACTCGTCGACGGTGAAACTCCCGCCTCTCAGCAGTATATCGGTGAACATGAACGGATTCGCGATGACGCCGATGGTGTAGCCGTCGGGTTCGGCATTCTTGGCCAGGTAGGTGTGGCCCACCATGCCGGCGCCACCGACGCGGTTCTCGACACGGAAGGTGTGGCCGAGCTGGTCTCCGGCAATCTCGGCAAAGGTCCGCGCGGTGACATCGACCGCGCCACCGGCCGGATACATGACGATCAGATTGATCGGCCGCTGCGGGAAATCGTCGGGTTTGTCCTGGGCGACTGCCGAGCCGATACCGATGGCCAGGCCGGCAACGAGCCCGAGCAGAGGGGAAAGAATGAATCGCGGGTTCATGAATCCTCCAGTTTGGTGCTTTAGGACAATATTTTGATCGCAGTATGGGCGTCAGTTAACATGGTGTCTAATTATTATTATTGATCCTGTGAAAATTTTGTATTATCAATCAATGCTTCGTCAGTCAACCGTCGCAAGGTATGCACAATGGACAAACGCTCGCTGGAATGCTTCGTCGCATTGGCCGAGGAGCTGCATTTCCACCGTGCGGCCCAGCGCTGCCATATCAGTCAGCCCGGTCTCAGTCAGCAGCTGCGCCGCCTTGAGGAACAGGTTCAGGCGCAACTGATCTTTCGCAGCAAGCGGCATGTATCGTTGACGCGTGCCGGCATCGTTTTTCTCGAAGAAGCGCGGAAGATCCTCAAATCCATGGACCTTGCCGTGGACGTGACGCGGGAGACCCATCGTGGCGTGATCGGGCAATTGCGAGTCGGCGCGACGGCATCGGCGCTCTTCATCCTGCTGCCCGATGTGGTGATACGGTTCAATGCCCTGCTGCCTCAAGTCAATCTGCGTGTCTACCACATGACAACGGTCGAGCAGGAGGAGGCGCTGCGTGAGGGCGAAATCCATGTCGGTATCTGTCATCCACCGCTCAGTGACGTGTCTCTGTCGTGCGAGTTGCTTGCCGAGCTGCCTTTCGACGTGGTGCTTTCGGAGGCGAATCCGCTAAGCCGCAGGGCGCGACTGTCACTCAAGGACCTCGCTGACCAGACCTTCATTCTGTTCCCGCGTGATGTCGGGCCGAGGCTTTATGATCATATCGTTTCCCTGTGTCATCAGCAGGGGTTCAGCCCGCGCCAGATCATCGAGGTGTCGCCCGCCCAGTCCATCGTCGCGATGGCCGCTTGCAATCTCGGTATCGGCTTCGTCGCGTCCAAGGTGCAGCACTATAACCGCCCGCTCGCGATCTTTCGGAACTTGTCGGGTATCGCACCGCAATTGACGCTCGGAGCAGCCTACAAGGGCGCGGATCAACCACCCATGGTGAGGCGGTTTCTCGACCTGGCGCTTGAAGTCGGCGCAAACACCGAATGATTACCCCGTCACCGGTAAGAGGCTTGTGGGTGAGGCATTGATCGATTCTTCTGATAAGTAGAATCTCTTAATAAATCTGTAAAAATAATTAGACCTTCAAAGATCACCACATCTACAATCCTCGTCGTATCAAGACCGGACGGGAGCTGTGGTGAGAATCTTCATGGTGGGCGAGGCGGCGAATTACCGCGCTCAGCTGACCGCCGGACTGAGCAGCGGTCCGGATGCCGGGGCCGAAATCGTCGCGCTCCCGCACGAAGCCGCCTACATCGCGGATTTCGACGCCGACATCGGCGAGCAGGATGTCGTGATCTCGTTGCGCCTGCGGCGCGGAAGCGGCGCGCTGCCGAGGTGTCGACTGCTGCATATTCCCGGTGCCGGACTGGACGGCATCGACTTCGATGCGCTCGCCGATGAAACGACGGTATGCAACGTCTACGAGCACGAAGGGCCGATCAGTGAGTTCGTGCTTGCCTCGATTCTCAATTGGGAGATTCGCCTCGATGAGCTGCGCGGCCGGTTCTCGTCCGAGCACTGGCCACGGGTGTATCGAAACCGGGTGCCTCACGGCGAACTGGCCGGAAAGACCATCGGCATCATCGGTTTCGGCCACATCGGCCGGGCCGTGGCGATGCGCGCCAAGGCCTTCGGTGTGACCGTCGTTGCCGCCACGCGGACACCGGCTTTCTCCGAATACGCCGATGGCGTGATACCAATCGCCGGGTTGGCGCAGCTTCTTGCCAGCGCCGACTACTTGGTCATCGCCTGTCCGTTCTCTGCGGAAACGCGCGGGATGATCGCGGCGCAACAGTTTGCACTTATGAAACCGAACGCGGTGCTCGTCAACGTCTCCCGTGCCGAGATCATCGACGAAGCGGCATTGTTCGAAGCCCTCAGCGCGCACCGGATCAGGGGGGCGAGCCTCGATGTCTGGTATCGGTATCCGTCCGGCGACTCGGACGACGTGCGTCCCTCCGATTACCCTTTCGATCAGTTGGAGAACGCGGTCTGCACGCCGCATTCCTCGGCCTGGACGACGGAACTGATGGCACGTCGCTATGCATTCATCGCCCGCAACATCAATGCGCTCGTCGCCGGAATGCCGCTCGCTAACGTCGTGCGTGCTCCCCGGCAATGATCCGACGGGTGCCAACCCTGCGAGAAACGATTGCCGATGTCCACTCAATCCGCGATTCGTATAACCGGCGTCCGGACCCTGGTGGTCAATGCCGAGATGCGTAACTGGATCTTCGTGAAGGTCGAAACCGATCAGGATGGCCTGTTCGGCTGGGGCGAAGCGAGCCTGAACTGGAAGACCCGCGCCGTCGCGGGGACAGTCGAGGATCTCGAGCCGCTGCTGCTCGGCAAGGACCCGCGCGATATCGAGCAACTCGTCCGAACTCTGAACAAGCACAGCTATTACCGTCTCGGAATCATCGGAGCCACGGCGATCAGCGGCATCGAACATGCTTTGTGGGACATCTTCGGCAAAAGCGTCGGCTTGCCGGTCTGGCGGCTGCTCGGCGGGAAAGTACGCGACGCGATACGGGTCTACACCCATCTGGGCCTGGGCGACATGCGTTCGGTCTACGAGACCTTCGACCCCGGACCCTTGCGCGAGAAGGCCCTGGCGGTGGTCGAGAAAGGCTACGATGCCTTGAAGGTGGTATTCATTCCCTATTCGCACTTCGCGATCGATATTCCCGCACAACGTCATGTGGCCCGGCTCATGGAAACGCTGCGTGACGCCGTCGGCGATGGCGTGGAGATCATGATCGACTTCCATGGCCGTCCCGCCTCGATTTCGGCAGCGCTCCAGTACATCGAGGCACTGGCGCCGTATCGTCCGATGTTCTGCGAAGAACCGGTGCAGCCCGGTGATACCGAGGCCTTGCGGCTGATTACCGAACGCGCCCCCTGTCCGATCGCCGCCGGAGAGCGGCTGGTGGGTTTCAAGGAGTTCGAGCCGATCTTCCGGCACAAGGCGCTCAACATCATCCAGCCGGATCTCAACCACACCGGCGGTCTTCTGGAGGGCAAGCGGATCGCCGCCGCAGCGGAGCACGCCTTCATGGGGGTTGCCCCGCACAATCCGAACGGGCCGATCGCCGGAGCGGCGGCGCTGCACTTCGATGTCTCCACGCCGAATGTGGTGATTCAGGAAGAGATGTCGGGCGCGGTGCCCTGGTATGACGATGTGGTCTCGGTACCCATGAGGCGTGTCGGCTCGGCGTGGCAGCTGCCGGACACGGTCGGTCTCGGTGTCGAGATCAACGAGGAGGAGGCCGCCAAACATCCGTTCAAGGCCGAGGTCATGCACACACAAGGTGCTGTCCTGGCGGATGGGACGATTGTGGACTGGTGAAGATAATGCAATCCGAAGTCGTACGCGAGAGTCAGGCGGGTCGGGTTTTTGCACTGCCGGGTGATGTTTACAACGCGACACCGACCCGTATCGTGTTCGGACCCGGAAGCGTCGAAACGATCGCCGACGAGGTCGAGCGCCTCGGCGCCAGGCGCGCCCTTGTCGTCTGCACGCCGGGGCGGGCAAAAACGGCGGAGCGAATCGTTGCGCGTCTTGGCGACCGATGTGTCGACGTGCTGGCGGAGGCGATTTCGCAGGTGCCGATCGAACTGGCGCGTCGCGGTCAGATTCACGCCCGCCAGATCGGCGCCGATTGCCTGGTGAGCTTCGGCGGTGGTGCCTCGATCGGGCTCGGCAAGGGTATCGCCCTGGATCTCGGGTTGCCGATCATCGCCGTGCCGACGACCTATTCCGGTTCGGAAATGACCGGTTTCTGTGGCATCACCATCGATGGCGTGAAGCGCATGCACACCAGCCTGAACATGCTGGCCGCCACGGTCATCTACGATCCGGGGCTGTCGCTGGGGCTGCCCGCGGATGACAGCGCGGCAAGCGCCATGAACGCCCTCGCGCATTGCATCGATGGCATCTACGTGCCGACCATCAGTCCGGTCCATCGCCTGGCAGCCGCCGAGGGGGCCGGCGTCATCGCGGACAGTGTCCGGCGGGTGGTCGCCGATCCGAGCGATCTCGGTGCGCGCAGCGACTTGCTCTTCGGTGCCCATCTCGCGGGTGCCGCCCTGACCGGCGGGTTTGCCTTGCAGCATGGCTTGGCCCATACGCTCGGAGGTTCCTTCGGGGTGCCGCATGGTCTCTCCCATGCGCTGGTTCTGGCGCATGTGACCGCTTACAACACGCGATTCGCTCCCGCGGAAATCAAGGCCATCGGCACGGCAATGCAGGTCGACGACGTCGCCGGGGAGATCTTCGATCTGATTGCCGAACTCGGGCTGCCAACACGGTTGACCGATGTAGGCATCGAGGAAGATCATCTCGAGCGGATCGTCCGAATCACGGTGGAAACGGACAACGGCCTGAATCCCGGACCGGTTACCGACGACGCGGTCACCGAGATCGCGTGGGCAGCGTTTCGGGGTGAGCGACCCGGCACTGTCCAGTTATTGAGTCACAATAAAAGTATTTTACGCTGATAACATCAAGAGGAGTAAAAGTCCATGTTTCACATACCGTTGCGCGCGCTAGGTCTGGGCCTATTGTTGAACAGCACCACGGTGCTGGCCCTCGACGTGGCCGAGATTGGCAGTTTCCACATTGGCGGAGAGCAGGTCACACTGAGTGGCCTGCCGCTACGCGAAATCGTTTTCTCTCCGGGCGCACCACCGTTCACGGTCGATCCCAATGGCGATTTCGAGGTCGGTCAGATGTATGTGCAGTACGTCAAGCTGGCTGATCCCAAGGCCCGGTATCCCTTGTTGATGTGGCACGGCGGCGGGCTGACCGGGGCGATGTGGGAGACCAAGCCCGATGGCCAGCCCGGCTGGCAGTGGTATTTCCTCAATGCCGGCCATGATGTTTACGTGTCCGATGCGGTGGAGCGGGGGCGGGCCTCCTGGGCAAGTTTCCCCGAGATCTACACCAGCGAGCCGTTCTTCCGCACCAAGAAGGAAGGTTGGGAACTGTTCCGCATCGGTCCCGAGGGTTCTTACGACTCCGATCCGGCCGAGCGGAGAACCATAGACGGCCAGCAGTTCCCGGTGGACGCCTTCGACCAGTTCATGAAGCAGGGGGTGCCACGCTGGACGACCAACGATGAACTGGCCCAGAAGGCGTATAATGAGTTGGTGCAGCGGGTCTGCCCCTGTGTGCTGCTGGTGTTCAGCCAGAGCAGCAACTTCGGCTCTCGCGCCGCGCTCAGTGATCCGGACAAGATTAAAGCCGTGGTCGCCATCGAACCCTCCGGGGCGGTGAATCCGGAGCAGGTCGATCTCACTCCGCTGAGCGCGATACCGCATCTGTTCATATTCGGTGACAATCTGGACCAGGGGGCGCTGTGGCAGGGCATCGTCCCCAACATACGCCGTTACTACGAGGGGCTGGAAGCCGTCGGCACCGATGTGACCTGGGTATCGTTGCCGGAGCGAGGGATTACCGGCAATACCCACATGATGATGATGGATCGCAATTCCGACCAGATCGCTGAACTGATCCAGCAATGGCTTAGCGACAAGGGGCTGGTCGAGCCGTAGATGCGCACTCATCGACAGGCTCAACCGCTCGGTGCCCGGCATGCGGCATGCAATTCCATGCCCCTGCTGATCGATAGCGGATGCGGGTCACTCAGGGACGACCGTGGCCGGTGCTCTTCGGATTCTATTTGAGTTGATACGGCTTGGTCCGGATCGTACCGAAGGCCTCGGCGGCATTGACCAGCACCGGCCGGATCCAGCCCGGGCGACTCTGGCTGCGCCCCTCGCCGTACCGGACCCGGCGAAAATGACCGCGCCGCCAGTGCGGACGCAGGGTACGTCGGGCGTCAGCCGGAGCTTCCGGTGAAGGGGCCGACGGCGCGACCACCCGCGGCCCGATCACGATACGGTCATAGGCCCTGGCCGGCCGGGTCCCGGGTCCGCATGCTCCAGCCCTGGCGGTCGAGGTGCTCGGTCTATTCGCCCGAGACAGCGCACGCGGGCGCGAACCGCTCGAGGCGGCATGCCTGGAGCGGCTGCGCCTCCATGGCGTCAAGAATCTCGCTCGTGGCGAGGCGCGCGATGGCTGGCGCCATCGTCACGCCCGCATGCATGACCGCCAGGTAGAGCCCATCGACCCGGGCACTGAAGCCGACGACCGGAACCCCGTCGGCCGGAATGGGGCGCCGGCCGACATCGATGGTGTCCAGTGCCAGCCCGTCGCTTCGCCGCAAACCCTGCCTGATGGCGGCAAGGGCACGTTGCGCCACCGCTGCGGGGCCATTGTCGATGGAGTCGTCGATGTAGTCTTCGGCGGCGATAAGACGTGTATCGGAAGCTTGCCTGATTTCCATATCCGGGTTCGAGACCACCCCGCGCACCAGCCGGCCGGTCGTTCTGAAGTTCAGCAGCAAGGCCGGTGACGCATTCAGCGGCAGCACCAGGCCGAGCGCTTCGCAAAGGACGCCAGCCCCGATGCCCGCGGCAAGGACAACCACTTCCGCACCGATGACGCCGTCCGGTGTTCGAACACCGGTTACCCTTCGGTCGTTCGCCGTCAGCGCAACCACCTCGTCGCCGAGCCGAATCTCGGCACCTGCACGCTGCGCGCCCCTGAGCAGGGCGTCGGTTGCGGCGGTTGGTTCGACGGCCCCCTCGCTGGCCCGGTAGGCGGCAAGCGTGGGGAGGTTGATCAGGTTCGGCTCCAGCCTCGCCATTTCGGCCTGTTCGACCAAGCGGACATCGTCGCCCCGAGCCATCCGGGTACGGACGAACCGTTCGGTGTCGGCCGAGTCGCGCTCCCAGGTCAGGGCACCGCACCAATCGACTTTCAATGCTGGTCCGAGTTCCTGCTCCAGCCTGCGGTAGTCTTGGATCGCCAGGCGGCGGAGCCGGTCGTAGGCTTCCGGCGGATCCAGCCCTTGGGTGATCCAAGCGAATGACCGACCGGTTGCGCCGGACGCCGGCCGAGCCCTGTCGACCAGAGTGACCGGTGCCCCACGCCGCGCCAGATGATAGGCCATGGCAGCACCGACGATTCCGGCGCCGACCACGACTATCCCGGGGGTGATGGCTGTTGTCATTGTGATTGCAGGTCGTCGTTTGCCCGTCATCCCGGGCTCGCTGGCCGACGTCTATTGTGGGAACCCCGACGCACCGTGTCCAGGGGAGCGAGCCATCGGCACCGGTCGCATCACTTGCGGTTCCGGCTGCGCAGCGAGTCTGCTCGGTCTGAAACACCGGGAACAATTCCCTACCACCCTCGACATCAAGCAGAAACATCCCTCGTTCATTCTGTCACCCTGACAAAATCGGCCACGATCACCCGAAACTTCAGGCCACCGGCCAGGGGCAAGGCATGCTGCCGGCGATCTGCGGACGGTCGAGCAGGTTCGGTCAGGCTGTGGCACTGGACAGGTTGATCGGGGGGATCGACCTGAGAAAATACGTCCCCGGATCGGCCTCATGAACCGCATCCCGTTGCCTCCGCTGCCGTAATCATTCAAGGTAAACGCTCATGACCAGACATTTTAGAGAAGTTTGGAAGGATTGCGGGGTTGATGAAGAAACTACACATCATCATCAACCCGCCACGTGGATCATGGTTCCCTTCAATGGGGTCAACTATGTGTATCTGCGCGATGGGAAAGGTCTTACTCTGGATTTTGACAAGAACCGAGTTACCGTTAACGAGATCAAAAAGGCGGATGGTGCTGCGGAGCAACCACTGGCCGAAGCAGTCAGTCGTGCGGCCAAGGAGTCCGCCCAACTGTTGGCCGTAAGCGGAAAACAACAAGGGGAAACCTTCATCCATGCCAAGGCCGGTCGGACCACCAAGGAAACTCTTGTGGTTGGAGTTCACCCTAAACTTGAGTTGAGGCTGGCTTTCAACTTTGTCATGCTCAAGAATGGTACAGAGCAAAAAGCTTTATCGGAGAAACGGAAACGCTCACATGTACCCCAATGGATCGCGGACCTGAACCGCATCTTCACCTCGCAAGCCAATATCGTATTCAGACAACATTCGGTCAGAGAACCACCTGTCGACCGTTATCAAGGCGGTTCCATCGTGTATAAAACCGCTGAAGACTGGAGCAAGGAAGTGGGCAAGGTGCGGGATAGCACAGCGGATTCAAACATCTTCCTGGTCGGGAAGTGGAAAGGGGTCAGTGACGATACGTACATGGATGCGAACGGAACCTATATTGTTTCCACCAAGGATATCATCTGCGATGACAGACCATCATACGATTTGTTCATTACCACCCTCGCCCACGAGCTAGGACACTTCCTGGCGCGTCGACGGAATCTCGCCTACGGCCACCCTGGTTCCAAGCATTCGCTGCTCGTGACGCTCAACTGGAAGGACGGGATCAAGATTCCCAAGCAATTTGTGTTCGACTTCAATCCGCGCAATGATGGACCTAAAGTCAAGCGAAAGTAGCGCCGCTATTCTCGGTCAGGATGCTTGCTCCCGCGGGTTCAGCTCCCGGGCGTCGATCATATAGAACCCGGCGAGCTGTTCCTTGGTTTCGGCGAACGGCCCGTCGGTGACCGATATCCTCGCCGAGTATCGTCGCCTGGTGCGGCGCAAGCTCGACCGCGCGGCGGCCGCCTCGAACAGGCCGACGTCGAGCGAGGTCCGGCGTTACTCAAAGCCGCTTGAGGGAGCGTGCGGTAGAATCTGGCTATTACTATTGAGCTTTATGTAATACCTCTGGTACCGGTTGCCGGGGACCATGGACAGGCGCTGATCGAGCAGGGTCTGCGTCGGCGGCTTGACCGGGTGCGCGGCAAGCTTGCCATTCCGGTTTCCCGAAGCGGTCTGTACCATGCTCAAGCGACGTGCTTCCCCACCAGGACCGTGAAATGGACACAACCGCCCCCACCCCCCGCCTGCCCCTGGCCCGCTACCGGCTGCGGTTCCGGGCCATCGACCCTTTGCGCCTGCCGGACTATGCCGGCTCGGCCTGGCGCGGGGCGTTCGGGCGTTCGCTCAAGCGGCTGGTCTGCGTCACCCGCGAGCCCCGTTGCCCGGACTGCCTGCTGTATCGCAGCTGCGCCTATCCCTATGTCTTCGAAACGCCGTCGGACCCGGCCGATGAGCTGCTGGGCAAGGTCGGCGCCGCGCCGCATCCCTTCGTGCTGCTGCCCGACGGCGCGGCGCGCGGGGTCCGTGTCCCGGGCGAGCTGTTGCCGCTCGACCTGACCCTGTTCGGTCACGGCAATCGCCAGCTGCCGTATATCATTCACGCCCTGGACCAGGCCGGCCGGCAGGGCATGGGCCCGGACCGTGGCGCGCTGCAACTGACGGAGGTCTGGCAGCAGACCGCTGCCCTTGGGGAAGCGCCGCAGTAACATGCGCCATTCCGCCTGCCGGTCCATCGCGCGGTCGCACTCGGCCAGGGCCCGAGACGGAACCAGTCGACCGGTCCTGACCACTTCCCGCTTTAC
>CAYMHN010000030.1:0-13827 GCA_964390235.1 uncultured Candidatus Competibacteraceae bacterium | reverse complement strand
GCCGCCCGCGAGGTGCTTTACGGCCATGCGCCGGTGCGTCGCTGGCGCCCGCTGGCACTGGCCGGCAGCCTCGGACTGACCCTGCTGCTGGCCGTCGGTGTGCAACAGGAGCGCTCGACGCTGCCAGAAGAGCACCGGGTCGCCGTGATCGAACCCCCCGTACCGCTGGTCGAAGCGTCGCCAGTCCTCGACCCGCCAGTGGTCGAACCCGATCTGACCGAACAGCTGGCAACACTGAACAATCGTCAGGCACTGCGTCAGCTGCTGGCGCTATGGGGTATCAGTCCGCTCCTGGCCGAAGTCGCCGATACCTGCGCCACACTACAAGACAGCGGCCTGCGTTGCCTGCATACCCGAACCGACTGGTCGGAACTGCGGCGCTACAATCGCCCCGCCCTGCTGACCTTGATTGATCCCGCGAGCGGGAACATACGCGAGGTCCTGCTGCAAGCGCTGCACGGACGGCAAGCCACCCTGGTGCTGGGGCACCGGATGCTGAGCGTCGAGCTGGCCGAACTGACGTCGCTGTGGACCGGTGACGCCCTGCTGTTATGGCAACCGCCGACCCGGGCCGAGGTGCTGCGCCCCGGCAGCCGGGGCGATGATGTCGCCTGGCTGCGCCGGCAGCTGGCCGAGGCCGACAACCAGCCAGTGGGAGAACCGGTATCGGAACTGTTCGACGCCGAACTGGCCGAAAGGGTCCGCGAGTTTCAACGCCGCCACGGCTTGCGGATTGATGGCCTGGTCGGTCCCGCGACCTTGTTGGTGCTGACCGGACTGGCCCCCGCGCCGGACACCCCCCGACTGATTCCCGTCGCTACCGACCAGGTCTGAGCATGTCTTATATTCTCGATGCCCTGAACAAGGCCGAACGGGAACGCCGGCTGGGCCAGGTACCACAGCTGCACCAGCCGACAGCGCCTGCGCCGGGCCGCAAGACTGGTCGCTGGCTGGGCCTGCTGGGGCTGTTGCTGGGTATCCAGCTGCTACTGGCGGCCGGTTTCTGGCTGCCCTGGCAGAGCTGGCTGAATCCGGCTGTCCAGCCGGCAACGGACACCACCAGCGAGCCGGCCAGTAGTGAGCCGCGCATTGCCCTGTCCGACCTCCCGCTGGACATCCCCGAACCGGTCCCGTTCGGCAGCCTGCCCGACGCGGCACGCCAGGCGCTGGGACCGCTCAATCTGGATCTGCACGTGTTCGCCAGCCAGCCCGAGCGCCGCTTCGTGCTGATCAATTCGCAACGCTACCGTCCGGGTGACTGGTTGGCCCAGGGCGTCTTGCTGGAGAGCATCGAGGCCGACGGCGTGATACTCAGCTATCAGGGGTTGCGCTTCACGCTGTCGGCCCAACCCTGACCGGTCAGCGGTACAGCCGCGCCTGCAGCCAGCGCACGGCCCGCTCGATCAGCTCGATCAGGCGGAAGCTGTAGATGCTGATCAGCTCGTCCAACGGCTCCGGTGCAGACTGAGACATATCCGGGCGTTGGTGGTCGGGGAATTCCGAACACCGCGCCGGTCGCATCGCCCGGGACGGATTCATCAACTGCAACAGGGTGTTCATCGCCGATTCTCCCGAAATGTGGAGGTGGGGATACTTTCTCAGATCCCTATTGATCATTCCAGCGAATAGTTTTTATACTTCGTATCAATCTTGTTGATATATTTAGCGACCATGTACCCTACGCTCGAACCGGAGTTGCTGCAGAGCTTCGTGGCGATTGCCGAAACCGGCAGCTTCACGACTGCCGCCCAGCGGGTATTCCGCACCCAGTCGGCGGTCAGCATGCAGATGAAACGGCTGGAAGAATCGCTGGGTCGACCGCTGTTCAGCCGCCAGGGCCGCAGCATGCGGCTCACGGGGGACGGCGAGTTGCTGCTGGGCCACGCCCGGCGCATCCTGCACGCCCATCAACAGGCTATGGCTGCATTCATCCGTGCGGAACTGACCGGCAAGGTGACCGTCGGCGCACCGGATGACTACGCCAGCACGTTTCTGCCTTCCATCCTGGCTCGCTTCGCCGAGGCTTATCCGCAAGTCCAGGTCGAGCTGGTTTGCGATCAGACGGTGGCGCTACTGGAGCAGCTTGAGGAAGGCCGCGTCGACCTCGCCCTGATCACCTCGGGTCACGGTGACGACCGTGGTGTGGTGATCTGTCGGGAACAAGCGGTCTGGGTCACCGCCGCCGGCCACTGCGTGCACGAACGCACGCCGCTGCCGCTGGCATTGAACCACGGCACCTGCATTTTCCGGCGCTGGGCACTGGAGGCCCTGGGCCGGCAGGATCGGCTCTGCCGGGTCGCCTACACCAGCCAGAGCCTGGCCGGACTGGACACGGCCATCCGCGCTGGACTGGCCGTGGGCGTGCTACCGCGCGGCAGCGTCGGGCCGGGTCTGCGCATTCTGAGCGAAAAGGACGGTTTCCCGCCGCTGCCGGGGTTTGCCATCATCCTCAAGCGGGCACCCGGCAAGGATTCGGCCCTGCTGGACTGCCTGGAGAGCTACATGCTGGATAGCTGCGAGCGGCCGCTGCTGGAACCGGCACCGCCGGAGCCGGCCTAGTCGGGGAAAATTACCGGTAAGGTGAATTCCACGAAAGACTCTACCCAACCGTAGGGTGCGCACTGCGCACCGATCCTGATGGTGCGCGGTGCGCACCCTACTGGTTGCCCTCCCGATAGAGGAGCCCACGCGGCCCGACTCACTCGGGCTCGGATGCTGGCTCCAGCGTCAGCGCCGCCGAGTTGATGCAGTAGCGCAGACCGGTCGGTGGCGGGCCATCGGCGAATACATGGCCCAGATGGGCACCGCAATCGTTGCACAACACTTCGGTGCGGCGCATGAACCAGCCGCGGTCTTCCTCGGTGGCCACGTGCTGCGCGTCGATCGGTTGCCAGAAACTGGGCCAGCCGGTGCCGGAGTCGAACTTGCTGGCGGCATCGAACAATGCGTTGCCGCAGCAGACACAGCGGTAGATGCCGGGCTGCTTGGCAGCGTGGTACTCACCGGTGAAAGGCGGTTCCGTACCCTTCTTGCGGGCCACCCGGTACTGCTCGTCGCTCAGCTGGGCGCGCCACTCGGCATCGCTCTTGTGGATCTTGTAACTCATGGTGGTTTCCTATGGATGGCTGATCGATGCCCTTACCGCCTCGGGAAGCCTGACTTCCATGGCCATCGGCAGATGGTCGGAATACTGTACCGGCAGGGCGGCCATGTCCAGCACCTGGATGGACGGTGAGACCAGGATATGATCGAGCTGCCGGGTCGGCCGCCAGCTGGGAAAGGTGTGCAGTCCCGGCGAAGGCTCGCACAAACCGGCCATGGACAGCAGCAAGGCCATCTCCGGACTGTCGGACCGGCAGTTGAGATCGCCCATCACGATAGCGTGGGGATAGTCCCGGATCAGAGCCGCCAGATAGCGGATCTGTTGCAAACGCCCGCGCCGTCCCAGGGCCAGGTGCAGGATGAACACGTTCAGCGAATCCGGATCGCGGCCGTAGCGGATGTGCAGCGCACCGCGCCCGGAGATCAGGCCGGGCAGCCGGTGCTCCTCGATCGAGCTGGGAGGCAACCGGCTGAGTACGGCGTTGCTGTGCTGGGAAATAACGCCGATGCGGCGGTTGGACTGGTCATAGACATGACCGAAACCGTCGCGCTCGGCCAGATACTTGACCTGATTGAGAAAACCGCTACGCAAGCTGCCGGTGTCGACTTCCTGCAAGCCGACGATATCGTAATCGGCGATCACCCGGGCGATGCCGTCGAGATTTTGCATCCGCGACGGCACCGGCACCAGATGCTGCCAACTACGGGTCACGTAATCCGAATACCGGCTGGTCGATAACCCGGTCTGGATATTGTAGCTGAGCAGCCGCAACCTGTCAGGCAGACTCATTCATCCATGCGCCGCATCAACCGGACGAGGCGGCGTCCCTGGCCAGCAGGTAATCGACCACGTCGAACATCCGGGCATTGCTGCCGGCCATCGAACCGCTGGTCACATACTGGCCGTTGATCACCAGGGTGGGCGTGCCACCGACCCGGTAGCGGCGGCTCAGCTCATCGGCACGGCGCAGCTTGGTGGCTACGGCAAACGAGTTGTAGGCATTGTCGAAGGCCGCGCGGTCCACCCCTTGGTCGGCGAAGACCGCAGCCAGTTCATCGACCGAAGCCAACTGCCTGCCTTCGACGTGGATGGCGTCATACAGGGCCTGCTCCAGCCGGTCGAGCACGTTCAGCTCCTCGGCCACATAATGCGCCCGGGCCAGCAGCTCCCAGTCGGCGCGGCCGAAGCTGACCGGCACATGATAAAAATCGACATTGTCGGGTTTGCGCTGCAGCCAGCTATCGACCACCGGTTTGAAATTGAAGCAGTGAATGCAGCGGTAGGAAAACATCTCGACCACTTCCGGTCGCTCGCCACCGCCGGCCGGCAGAGCCTGGGGCAGTCGCTGATAGTGCACCCCTTCCTGGAACAAGGCCTGGGCGCCGGCGGTCAGCGTGGCACCGAAAGTCAGCGCGATCACGCCCAGCCAGCGGGTCAAGAATTTGCTCATGCGAACCTCCTCGCCAATGGTTTCTGGTGAATGGCGCTGTTTGGACCCCATCATGCCCACCAAGGTTGCGTCAGGGCCGCAGACCCTGGATGTAGGAAGCCACCGCCTCGATCTGCTGATCGGTCATATTGGCGGCCACCCCGCGCATCATGCTGTTGGGATCGTTGGCCCGCTGCCCGGAACGGAACTGGTGCATCTGATCGGCCGTGTACTGGGCGTGCTGACCGGCCAAACGGGGGAATCTGGCCGCCAGATTGCCCAGCCCCGCGGGCCCGTGGCAACCGCTGCACGCGGCGACGCCGCGGGATGTATCACCGGCGCGGTAAATCACCTCGCCCAGTTCGACCAGGTCGGGATCGGCCACCCCGGGCTGGAGCGACTGGCGGGCGTAAAAAGCCGACAGATCGTCGATATCTTCCTCGCTGAGTCCCGCCGCCATGCCCAGCATGATGGCGTTGGCGCGCTCACCACTCTGGTAATTGAGCAGCTGCTTGCTGACATAGTTGGCGTGCTGGCCGGCCAGGGTCGGCCATTCCGGATTGGGACTGTTGCCATCGGCACCGTGGCAGGCGGCGCAGGTGGCGGACTTCCCCTGACCCGCCTCGGGATCGCCGGCGGCGAATGCCGAAGCCGTACTCAGCAGCAGAGCACAACCCGTGGCGAGCACAAAACGCATATTCATCGTCACCTGAACTCCTGTGGTTTCAACTTGCCCGTGGTTTCAACTTGAAAGAGGCGCGACGCGCCATTGCAATGGTACGATTCAAAACCGGCGCTTTGAGCGCCGGGTGGGTGCGGACCTATATACCAGTTTCGCCCGTTTCATTCAATTCACCACCAGCCAACCGGACTCCGATGGACAACCGCTATCGCGCCGCCCGCTTCCTGACCAGCGCCCCCGATCCCGACCACCTGCCCCCCGACGAGGGCTTGGAGGTGGCCTTCGCGGGTCGCTCGAACGCCGGCAAGTCCAGCGCGCTCAATGCCATCACCCAGCAGCGTCAGCTGGCACGCATCAGCAAGACTCCGGGACGCACCCAGTTGCTCAACGTCTTCGAGATCGTTCCCGAGCGGCGCCTGATCGATCTGCCAGGTTACGGCTATGCCAAGGTACCGGAGCGTTTGCGCCGGCACTGGGGCGTGGCCGTGCAACGCTATCTCGAGCAGCGCCGGTCGCTGGTCGGTCTGATCCTGCTGATGGACAGCCGCCATCCGCTGACACCGTTGGACCGGCAACTGCTGGACTGGTGCGCCAGTCGCGCGCTGCCCGTGCATGGCCTGCTGACCAAGGCCGACAAGCTCAGCCGCGGCAAGGCCGCCGCGGCTCTCCAAAGTGTCCGACACATCTTGCAAGCCGATTATCCGCTGGCGACGGTCCAGTTGTTCTCGGCCCTCGACCAAACCGGACTGGAACAGGCCATCGCCCGGCTGGACGACTGGTTGTTCACCGCGGCCGGATGACATTCACGCGTCAAGTGGCGGCGCGGGAATCCAGCGGGAACAGATGCAGATCGAGCGCATGGCTGACCAGTTCGCCGATGCGGCTCAGAAACACCGTGCCCATGGCGGGACCAAAGCGTTCCGCCTGCCGACTGCCGATAGCCAGGACCCCCTGCCAGTCGGTACCGCCGCTCAGCGGCACCAGAGCGGTTGACGCCACCTCGGCCGCCGCCTCGTCGAATAGGCCGCGAGCCCGGACCAGGCTCAGACGACCACACCAGGGCTTGCCATTCTGCAGCAAGGGCCGCAAGGCATCCAGGGCCGCCGGACCCAGCAGATCCGGCTCGGCCAGATCGGCGCCGGCCAGCGGCAACGCCAGACGTAGCGCGGTGAAATCGGCGGCGAACTCTTCGCGCAGGACACCGCGCACCCCGAGCAGTAGTTCGTCCAGGCGACGCGCTTCGATCAACACCAGATTGAGCCGCTGCATGCGCCTGGATAGGCAGTCATTGTCGCGCGCCACCTGGACCAGCTCCTGCAAGCGGGTGCGCAACTGGGCGTTCTGCGTCCGGAGCAGGTCGCGCTGGCGCTCGATCAGCGAGACCGCCGATCCGCAGGCATGGGGGATCGGCAACTGCCGGAAAAGATCCGCGTGACGTTCGAAGAACTCCGGATGTTCCGCCAGATAATCGGCAATCTGCCGCTCGAATTCCGACTGCTTCATGGTTCGATCTCCCCCTCGAAGACCCGGGCCACCGGCCCGGTCATGATGACTTGTTCACCCTCTCCCGGCCAGACGATGCGCAACACCCCACCCGGCACGCCCACCCGGACCTCGTTGTCCAGTTCGCCCCAGTCACGCCCCACCGCGACGGCGGCGCAGGCCCCGCTGCCACAGGCCAGGGTTTCCCCTACCCCGCGCTCGAACACCCGCAGCCGGATATGTTGGCGATCGACGATCTGCATGAAACCGACATTGACCCCCTCGGGAAAGCGGGGGTGGCGCTCGATCCGCGGCCCGAGTGCAGCGACCGGCGCCCGATCGACATCCGCGACGGGCAGGACCGCATGCGGATTGCCCAATGACACCACGCCGAATGACCAGTCATGACCGTCGATGGTCAGGGTGTGACGGGCGGCCCGGGTCAGCGCCGTGAACGGTATTTCGGCCGGTGCGAAGCGTGGCACGCCCATGGCCACGCTGACCTGACCGTCGGGCTGGACTTGCAAGGTCAGCACGCCCTCGCGAGTGGCGACGCTGATCCGATCCCGGTCGGTCAGCCCCTGATCCCGCACGAAACGCGCGAAGCAGCGCGCCCCGTTGCCGCACTGGGCGACCTCGCCGCCGTCGGCATTGAAAATCCGGTAGCGGAAATCCACCTCGGGACTATCGGCCGGCTCGACCAGCAACAGCTGGTCGAAACCGATGCCGCAGTGCCGATCGGCCCAGCCGCGGATCCGCTCGGGATCGGGGTCGAAAGTCTGCCGCACGCCGTCGATGACCATGAAGTCATTGCCCAGGCCGTGCATCTTGGTGAAGCGGATCACGGCAGGGTCTGCTCACCGGCGAACAGCTCGGCGATCGTCTCGCGACGGCGCACCAGATGCGCCTGATCGCCATCGACCATCACCTCGGCGGCGCGTGGCCGGGTATTGTAATTGGAACTCATGACGAAGCCGTAGGCGCCGGCCGAACGCACCGCCAGCAGATCATCGGGTGCCAATGCCAGTTCGCGGTCCTTGCCGAGAAAATCGGCCGACTCGCAGACCGGGCCGACCACATCGTAAAGCAGTCCGGCTTGCGCACGCGGGCGCACCGGTACGATGGCCTGCCAGGCCGAGTAGAGGGCCGGTCGCAGCAGGTCGTTCATGGCCGCGTCGACCACCGCGAAATGCTTGTCGGCGGTATGCTTGAGCAGTTCCACCCGGGTCACCAGAATACCGGCGTTGCCGGCGATGGCCCGTCCCGGCTCCAACAGGATCTCGTAGGGTTTTCCGGCCAGTTCGGCCAGCAGGACGGCGGCCTGCTCGGCCGGTTCCGGCGGGGTTTCATCGCGGTAGCGGATCCCCAGTCCACCACCCAGATCCAAGTGTTCCAGGCCTATGCCTTCGTCCCGCAGCCGATCGACCAGCGTCAGCACCCGGCGCAGCGCATCGACGAACGGGGCACTGCGGGTCAGTTGCGAGCCGATGTGGTAATCGACGCCGACGATCCGGATGTGGGCCATGGCCGCCGCCCGGCGGTAGACATCCAGGACCCGGTCGATGGCGATGCCGAACTTGTTCTCGCGCAAGCCGGTGGAAATATACGGATGGGTCTCCGGGTCCACGTCCGGGTTGACCCGCAGCGAGACCGGGGCACGCAGGCCATGGGCGCCAGCCAGCTCATCCAGGCGCTCCAGCTCGGTCTCGGATTCGACATTGAAGCAGCGGATGCCGACCTCCAGCGCCCGCTCCAGCTCATCGCGGCGCTTGCCGACCCCGGAGAAGATCACCTTGGCGGGATCGCCACCAGCGGCCAGCACCCGCTCCAGTTCCCCGACCGAAACGATGTCGAAGCCGGAACCCAGCCGGGCCAGCAGGTTCAGCACCGCCAGATTGCCGTTGGCCTTGACCGCGTAGCAGATCAGGTGCGGATGACCGGCCAGGGCGGTGTCGAACGCGCGCCAGTGGCGCTCCAGGGTGGCGCGGGAATAGACATAACAGGGCGTGCCGAAGCGTTCGGCGATGGCGGCCACCGGCACCTCCTCGGCATGGAGTTCGTGGCCGCGGTAGTTGAAATAATCCATGTCAGCCGTCGTCCTCAGCGGATTGCTCCTCGACCGCGGGGGCGGGTTCGGGCAGGTACAATTCCCCTCGCTGGCCGCAGCCCAACAGCACCAGCAGCACACCACACAACAACCAGCCGCGCATTCGGTCCATATCTCTCTGAGATTTTGCTGCCGGGGAGTTTATACTGAGCCATGACCATTAGGTAACCCTCGGTGAGACCATCATGCCCGAAGCCGTACTCGACAGCGTCGAAATCACCACCCATGCCGAGGTGCGCGCCAGTGTCATCTGGCTGCACGGACTGGGCGCCGACGGCTACGACTTCGAACCCATCGTGCCGCATCTGGGGCTGGACTCGGCCCCCGGGGTGCGGTTCGTCTTCCCCCATGCGCCGCAGCGACCGATCACCCTCAACGGGGGAATGCGGATGCGCGCCTGGTACGATCTCCACGGCCTGGATCTGTTGAACCGCGAGGATGCCGCCGGAGTAACCGCATCGGTAACTCTGATCAACGCCCAGATCGCGCGCGAGATCGAACGCGGCATTCCCGCCGGACGCATCGTCCTGGCCGGTTTCTCCCAGGGCGGCGCGATGGCCTTGTACGCGGGGCTGCGCTATCCGGAGCGGCTGGCCGGGGTGCTGGCCCTGTCCTGCTATCTGCCCTTGGCCGACAGCCTGACCGCCGAGCACCACCCCGCCAACCGGGACACGCCCATCCTGATGGCGCATGGGCGCTATGACGAGATCGTGTCGCTACGGTACGGGGAAGCCAGCCGGGATTACCTCAAGGCACTCGGCTACCCGGTCGAGTGGCACGAGTATCCCATGGGACATGAAGTCAATCTGGACGAAATCCATGCCATAGGGGTCTGGCTGCGCGCCCGGCTGGTCGCCGGCAACTGAACATCAATCCGGAGCGGAACATGGCAAGCAAACTACTCATCGCCCAGGGCGGCGGACCCACGGCCGTGATCAACCAGTCGCTGGTCGGCGCGGTGCTGGAGGCACAGCGTCACCCGGCGATCAGCGCCATCTACGGCGCCCGTCACGGGGTTCAGGGTCTGGTCAAGCAGGATCTCATCGATCTGGGCCGTGAGACCCGAACCCATCTCGAACAGGTAGCCCAAAGCCCGGCGGCGGCCCTGGGCTCGACCCGCGACAAGCCGGACCAGGCCTATTGCCAAGCCATTTTCAAGGTTCTGCAAACGCATGGCATCGGTTATTTTTTCTACATCGGCGGTAATGACTCGGCCGATACCGTGCGGATCGTCAGCGAAGCCGCTCAACAGGCCGGCTATCCGCTGTGCGCGCTGCATATTCCCAAGACCATCGACAACGACCTGATGGAAAACGACCACACGCCGGGCTACCCTTCGGCGGCGCGGTTCGTGATCCAGGCCTTCATGGGCGCCGACCAGGACAATCTGGCGCTGAAAGGGGTTTATCTGGCGGTGATCATGGGCCGCAACGCCGGTTTTCTGACCGCGGCCGCGGGACTGGCCCAGCGCCACCCCGAATCCGGTCCGCACCTGGTCTATCTACCGGAGCGCCCGTTCGAGGTCGACCGTTTCCTGGGCGAGGTCGATGAGGTCTACCGGCGCCTGGGGCGCTGCATGATCGCCGTCAGCGAGGGCGTACGTTCGGCCGACGGGCAATTGCTGGCCAGTACCCTGATGGGCGACGAGCGCGACGCGCACGGCAATCTGCAACTGTCCGGCAGCGGCGCCCTAGCGGATTATCTGAGCAATACCGTCAAGACCCGGCTGGGCGTCAAGCGGGTGCGCGGCGACACCTTCGGCTATCTGCAGCGCTCCTTTGCCGGCTGCGTGTCCAGCACCGATCAGCGCGAAGCCCGCGAGGCCGGCGAGCAGGCGGTGCAGTTCGCCCTGGCCGGGCATACGGCGGGCTCCATAGCTCTGCGCCGAACCGGCGATTACGCCGTGGACTACGCGCTGGTGCCGCTGGAGGCGGTGGCGGCCCGCACCCGCCTGATGCCGGATGAGTACCTCAACGCCGTCGGCAATCACGTCAGTCCCGAATTCAAGGCCTATCTGCGACCGTTGCTGGGTGAGGCACTGCCGGATTGCGCGCGGCTGCGCGGCATTCCGGTCGCACCCGCGGGCTGAGCCTATGCTAGATTACTGTCCTCACATCACTACCGGAGCCCTGCCATGCGTCCTAGCGCTGCCCATGCCTGCGTCATCGTCATCGGCTTTCTGCTGATACTCGGTGCCATCACCTACATACTGATGGTGCCGGCGTACGACACCAAGCTGGTCACCAGCCTGACCGGTGTCGGCCTGTTCCTGATGGTGCTGAGCATCTGGCTGAACTACAAGACCGGCGTGGTTCGGGTAGTGCGGCACTACGACCAGATCGGCGCCTCGGCCGGCGTCACCGTGGTCGGCTTTCTGCTGATTCTGGGCGCCGTCACTCTGTATCTGATGGACGCCGATACCGACCGCCAGCTGCTACGGATGCTGGTCGCCATTGGGCTGTTCCTGATGGTGCTGGGCCTGCTGATCGGGCGCAGCGACAAGACCGATATCCGGCTGGCCCCGGATCTGGTGGAGCAGCCGCCGCGGATCTGAGCGACTGCTGGACGATCCGGACTACGAGATCTCATCGCCCAACTCCTGCAGCGCGCTACCGCAGGCCTGACAGTGATAGCATACGCCGCGCCGTGCCCGGTTGTGCCGGATACTGGTCAGCCGATGCTCGCGACAAGCGCAGGTGTAACGGTGGGTCGTCAGCCTGCGGACACGGCAGTTGCCGACGTCGAAGTTGTGGCAACGCGCCGGCTCGGCGCCCAGCAGTTGCATCAGTCGTCGCCACTCCGGGCCATGCGGCCGGCGTGGCTGATGACCCAGCCAGTAGTAGACCCCGAGATGGGCGACTTCGTGAGGGATGGTCTGGTCCAGAAAGGCGACGCCGTTCTCGGCCATCAGCACCGGGTTGAGGCGTATCGTCGGGGTCCGATCACCCCCGACGATGGCGCGTCCCGCCGCGGTGCCGCGCAGATCGAAACGCAGCGTCACCGGCGGAATCCGGATACCGGCTTGGCGCAACCGCGCCAGGCAGTCACCGACCCGGCGCTCGATCTCGACCCGGATTTGCATGGGGATGGCTACAGGCGTTTGACGAAGACTTTCGACGCTCGCTGCCAGTTGTACATGGCCTGGCGGGCGACTGGCAGGGCACCGACGACGGCCGGTTCGAAGCCGTGCTCTTGGAACCAGTGCGCGGTACGGGTGGTCAGCACGAACAGTCGGTTCAGACCCAGGTAGCGCGCCTTGTACTCGATATGCCGCAGCAGCAACTCGGCGCGGCCACCGTTGCGGTAATCATCGGCCACCGCCAGACAGGCCAGCTCGCCGACGCGTTCGTCCGGGAACGGATACAGGGCTGCGCAGCCGATGATGGCGCCGTCGCGCTCCAGCACATGAAACCGCTCGATCTCGATCTCCAGCAGTTCGCGCGAGCGGCGCACCAGAATGCCCGCCGTCTCCAGCGGCTCGATCAGCGCCAGTATCCCTCCCACATCGTCGATCCCGGCCATGCGCAGTTCGTCATAGCTGTCGGCGTTGAGCATGGTGCCGACGCCGTCGCGGGTATACAGCTCCAGCAGCAGACCACCGGACTCGCTACGGCGGATCAGATGCACCCGGCGCACCCCGGCGCGGCAGGCCCGCAAGGCCATGGTAAGGTGCCGGCGCATCTCCGCATCGGGTCCGTCACCGGCTAGCAACCGTTCGGCCTCGACCGGCCCCAGTTCGTGCACCAGTTCCCCATCCGGCGTGCGCAAGTCCGCGCCCTCATACAACAGCAGCAGCTTGTCGGCGCGCAGCGCGGCGGCGGTCGAGGTGGCCACTTCCTCGGCGCTGAGATTGAAGGCCTCGCCGGTGGGCGAGTAACCCATCGGCGATAGCAACACCAGCGCATGGTCGTCCAGCCAGGCCTTGATCGCCGCCGCATCGACCCGGCGTACCTCGCCGGTGAAGCAGTAATCGACACCATCGCGCACCCCCAGCGGCCGGGCGGTGACGAAATTGCCCGATACCACCCGCAAACGGGCGCCTTGCATGGGCGAATTGGCCATGCCCATGGACAGCCGCGCCTCGATGGCGATGCGCAGGCGGCCTATGGCCTCCTCGACCAGCGGCAACGTCGCCTGATCGGTGATCCGCAGGCCGTCAACGTAGCGCACGGATTGCCCGGCCTCGGCTAGCCGCCCCTCGATCTGCGGCCGGGCGCCATGCACCAGCACCAGCTTCAGGCCGAGGCTGTGCAGCAGGGCGATATCGTGGATCAATGCGTCGAACCCGACGCCTTCCACCGCCTCGCCACCGAAGCAGATCACCGCGATCCGCCCGCGATGGGCGTTGATATAAGGGCCGGCCTGGCGAAACCAGGCGATAAAGTGGCTTTGGTCCACGCGGCGCCCGCTCAGCGCCCCGGCCGCTTGCGGAAGTCGTTCACCAGCCAGCCGAAGATGAAGCCGAACATGGCGCCAACTAGAAATTCGATCATTGAAGATGACTCCGATAAGGTCTTGAACCAGGATAAATGCTCGCCTGAAACGCCGACGCGCGCAAGCGCTAGCGGAACCACGGGCTCCGCCGGGTTCGGAGAACGAGGATGGGAGCAGTCATCAGCCGGATGTTACTGTTAATATTGGATGTTCAAAATCTTGAAATACGGTCATGGCCACGGACACCCTCATCATCCGCCCCGCAAAACCCGACGATGTGCCGGCCATCGTCGCGCTGCTGGCGGCCGACCCGCTCGGCGCGCAGCGCGAGCAGTTCGAGCACCCCCTGCCACAGGTTTACCGGGATGCTTTCGAAGCCTTGCAGGCCTCGCCCGACAACGAACTGCTGGTGGCCGATCTGGATGGCAAGGTAGTCGGCTGTCTGCAACTGACCCTGATTCCCGGACTATCGCGGCGCGGCTTGCGCCGGGCGCAGATCGAGGCGGTACGGGTGGACGGCGAGGTGCGCGGCCGGCGGATCGGCGAGCGGCTGATGCGAGACGCCATAGCGCGCGCCCGCGCCGCGGGTT
>CAYMHN010000029.1:0-13836 GCA_964390235.1 uncultured Candidatus Competibacteraceae bacterium | reverse complement strand
CTGATCGATGGTCTCCTGAAACAGATCGACATAATCCTGCACGGTCTGTACCCCTCCGACCGGCAAGCTGACCACATAAAGCGCCACCCCGAAGCGATCCGCGATCAGCGACATCGGCCCCAAACCGGCCGGGTGCTCGTGGTTGGTGGTGATGATGGCATCGTCCTCCTCCCAGATCAGGCCGTTCAGGGTCATGCACATGCCGTCGGTGGTGTTGCTGGAGATGACGATCTCGTCGGCATTGCAACCGTACTGCGGGGCCAGCGTCTCGCGCAGCGGACCGCTGCCACCGAAATTCTCGCGTGGATTCCTGGCCACGATCCGGTTGTTGTTGTTATAGGCATCCAGCACATGACGCGGCATGGAGCCGGTGGTACCGATGTTCATGTAGGTCAGCCGAGGATCGAGCGTGAAGGCGCTCCTGATCTGGTTCCAGAATCCCGGACTGTTGGGGTTGCCCTTGCCGACCCAGGGTGGTATACCCGCCGGCGCGGCAAGGACACTGCTCGGGACGACGGCGGCGCCGACCCCGCTCAGGGCCACGGCGCCGGTGGTCTTGATGAAACCGCGACGGCTGATTTCAAACTTGTTATCGCTCATCTTTCATTCACTCCTCGTTGGTACGGACTGTGCGCACAAAGCTGTGGCATTCACCACGGTCATCTGGGATACTGAATCGAATCCAGATAATCATATGATTTTTATATTTTACTATTCTATAAGCATATAAATAAAAACGTCAACGACTACCAGTCCCCAATGGTATGCGCACAGCAGCGGAGGAGCGGGTCCCGGAGCTGATCCGGAACCCGGAGGGCCATTCAAAGTTCGGCGGGATGCTTCTCGATCCAGTGACGAGCGATGTCGATGCGCCGCGGCAGCCAGACCCGGTCGTGCTGCTGCACGTAGTCCAGGAACCTGGCCAGGGCCGCGGCCCTGGCCGGGCGCCCTACCAGCCGGCAGTGCAGACCGACCGACATCATCCTGGGTGAGGTCTCGCCCTCGGCGTACAGCACATCGAAAGCATCCTTGAGATAAGTGTAGAACTGGTCGCCGGAGTTGAAGCCCTGCACGGCCGCGAAGCGCATATCGTTGGCATCCAGGGTATAGGGCACGATCAGTTGCGGCTGGCCATGGCTGGTATCCCAGTACGGCAGATCGTCGGCGTAGGAATCGGCGTCGTAGAGAAAACCACCCTCCTCCACCACCAGCTTGCGGGTATTGGGGCTGGTGCGGCCCAGATACCAGCCCAACGGGCGTTCGCCGGTCAGGCGGGTCTGGATCTCGATGGCGCGCTGCATGTGCTCGCGCTCGATGACTTCCGGGACGAACTGGTAGTTGATCCAGCGATAGCCATGGCTGGCGATCTCCCAATCGGCCTTGAGCATGGCCTCGACCGCCACCGGGTTGCGCTCCATGGCCATGGCCACGCCGTAGACGGTGACCGGAATGCCACGCTCGGTGAACATCCGGTGCAGCCGCCAGAAACCGGCCCGCGAACCGTACTCGTAGATCGACTCCATGCTGATGTGGCGTACGCCGGCGAAGGACTGGGCGCCGACGATTTCGGACAGAAACGCCTCGGAACCTGAATCGCCGTGCAAGATGCAGTTCTCGCCACCCTCCTCGTAGTTGATGACGAACTGCACCGCCACCCGCGCCTTGCCCGGCCACCGGACCCGCGGCGGCTCGGCGCCGTAACCGATCAGGTCGCGCGGATAAAGCACATCCATGGGACCGCCGCCCCTGACGGGTTCGGCTTTCTTGCGCTTGGCGTCTGGTTTGGTCTTGGCCATCTGCTGTTTCCCCCTCTGGTGGATGGTTGAGTTACCGCTTTGGCGCCAGATGGGCGAAAGCCCCGCTGTAAGTCTTGGCCAGCGGATAGGCCAGATCGCCGTGCTTGCTGGTGCCCAGGCCCAGGCCGACCAGCGCCTCGACGAACTTCACCGCCGTGACCACCCCATCGATCACCGGGATGCCGATCTCCTGCTGGATCTGCGCAGTGAGGTCGGCCATTCCCCCGCAGCCCAGCACGATCGCCCCGGCGCCGTCCTCGTCGCGCGCCCGCCGGCACTCCTCAATGATAATCCGGCGAGCGTCGGAATGCTCGTCCTCCAGTTTCAGCACCTCCAGCTCACAGGCCCGGATGTTGCGGCAAAAATGACTCATGCCATAGTTGTCCGCCAGGTGTCGGGCGATGATCTTGGTACGCCCCAGGGTGGTGACCACGGAAAATCCGGTGGCGATGAAGCTGGCCGCGTGCATGGCCGCCTCGGCGATGCCCAGCACCGGGCCAGTGGCGACCTCGCGGGCCGCCAGGAGACCGGGATCGCCGAAGCAGGCGATCACGTAACCGTCCACCCCCTCGGCCTCGCCCTTGCGAATCTCCTCCAGCAGGGCCACGGCGCTGACTGCCTCGTCGTAATGGCCCTCGATGGACACCGGCCCGGACTCCGGATTGACCGCGATGATCTCGGTGCCCGGTGAGGCTACCGCGCGGGCCGCCGCGCCGATCTTGGCGGTCATGCTGGCGGTGGTATTGGGATTGATGACTTTGATGCGCATGATTTTATCCTGATCGAAAGTTCTCGGGTCGGGACCCGCACCAGGGATGCGCGTGCGGGTCTCGACTAACGGTGTAAACCTACTCGCTCCGAATAGCCTTGACTGCCGCGCGGGCCGCGGCATTGACGGCCACGACCAATGGGACATCGAATTGCGGTTGCAACCTGAGCGCGGATGCCGAAAGTGGACCCCCACCCATGATGACGGCTTTTGCAGAGTCTTTTTCAATGGACTCCTTCACTGCTTCAGCCAGAGCTTCATCAAGCTTTTCAGGTGACTGGACCAACTCCAATGGGTCACCAGGAGTTACTCTGACTCCGCGATACAGGTGCTCGTAACCCAAGGAGGCGGCTTTTTGCCGAAACGATTCAATCAAGCCCTCATCCGGGGTAACGGTAACAATCCCGAACTCCCGGTTGCCGCGAGCAGCCTCATGAAACACTTCCTCACCGATACCGAACACCGGGATATCGACTGCCGCACGCAGCTCTTCAAGCCCGGGATCGCTGAAGGCCGATACGATGATGGCCGCAACGTTTTCATCCTTGGCTGCCTCGACGCCTAGCGCGACAACACCCGGAACGGCATCGATCATATCTTGAGGAGTAGTTAGCAGCGGCGGCGCATCCATATTGCTTCTTTCCACCACTTCCGCTACGCCCTTGGTTTCAAGCCTGGCAAGATCAGCCATCGATTTGGTGGCTGCGGTGTTTGAATTAGGATTGATGAGAACAATTAGTTTGACTGCGTCGGAATCGCTCGATGCAGTCACTGTGTCGTGTTGATCAGCCCAAGCGAATGTTGTCAGAAAAAAGCAACCCATCAGGCAACCAGTAGCGAGTTTGCCGCGAGAGGAGCTTGATTGGAACTTGTGCATAAGATTGTATCTCCGCGAGATTATCAATGTGATTGTTCAGCGCCACGAGACGAGCCCGCAGCGCTGGGTTCACCATCAGTTACGGAAGCGCTGGCAGGGCTGCCAGTACTGCATCAGCAGATAGTAGGTCACGCCGGCGGGAATCAGGCTGGCGTACCAGGACACCGCCGAGAAGCTCAGCGCCACCACGGCACCGAACAGCGAGGCGATGATGGCGGCGTAATTGACGCCCCGGTAGGGTCCGTTCTCGTCGTACAGCTTGGCCACGTCCAGGGTGCGCCGACGGATGATGTAGTAATCGACCACCATGACCGCGAAGATCGGACCGAGGAAGGCCGAGTAGGTCTGCACGAAGATCTGCAAGCCGGCGGCCGATTCATCCTTGACCAGTTCCCAGGGGAAGGTGGCGAAGGCCAGGAAGCCGACGATCACGGTCGAGACCCGGAACGACAGCTTGAACACGTCCATCAGCACATAGGTCGGCGGCACCACGTTATTGAGCACATTGGTGGTGACCTGGGCGAAGGCGATGAACAGCAGGGTGATGATCAGCAACGGGGGGTTGTCAACGGCATTGGCGAACACCTGGATCGGGTCGGTGACGCCGGTGGCGCCGGTGACCATGAATCCGATCAGACCCATGAACAGCGTGACCGGCAGAATCGCCATGGAGTAGATCAGCGTCAGCAGTCCCGGTCCGCTACCGTACTTGTGTTCGCGGGAATAGTCGCTGACGTTGAGCATCATGGTGCTGTAGATGCCCAGAAACAGCATGGTGGCGCCCCAGAACGGCAAGCCCCAGGTGCCCTCGATATTCACCAGATTGGCGGTGATTTCGTCGCCAAAGCGGTTGATCACGCTGAAGAACATGTACACCAGCGAGGCCAGAATGAACACCGCGCCGATGTTCTCCAGCCACTTGATGCCCTGGAAGCCCAACACCGACAGGGCGATCTGCGCCAGCTGGAACAGGATGAAGAACATGATCAGGTTATCGTAACCGAACAGCGTGGCCGACACCGCGTTCAGGGCGCCGGCCCCGATCCAGCTTTGAAACCCGTACCAGACGATCGCCGGTACCGCTCGTACCAATCCCGGAAAACGGGTGCCGGTGAAACCGAAGGCGCTGCGCGCCTGGACCATGAAGGGGATGCCGTATTTGTAACCGGCGGCGCCATTGATGGCCAGCGCCGCGCCGATCACGAAACAGCCGATGGCGATGGCCAGAGAGGCTTGCAGCAGGTTCAGGGTACCTATAATGCTGGAACCCATGGTGAAGGTGCCGATCGACACGCAGCCACCGAGCCAGGCCAGATAATACGAAGTCCGGCCCATGATGCGGACTTTCTGCGGGGCGAGCGATTCCTCCCCCGGGGCCTTGGTTTGGGTCGATGCCTCCTGCAGGGCATCGAGGTCCTGGTCTACTTCTTGTACGTGAGGGGTACTCATAGCGGTTTCTCCAAACTTATGATCGATTCACTGCGTTTCCGGAACGGTGACTGTTGTCCGGTTGCGTGAAATTATACTTGGAAAAAGTTTCCGATTAAATAAAAAATACCAATAAAATCAAATTTTTATGTATACAAAAATTCTGTATACAATTAACCGGAAAGTACCGCTTAATCCGTGACTAAGAAAATCTGAACTTATCGGCGCATGGCGGTTCGGCGCGAAACCACTGCGTTCATTCGACAAACAGGCCGTGCTCCCATACCGTGCGCAAAGGCACCGCCTCCACCAACGGCGCGATCGGAAATCGCTTCAAGCCCGGATAAATCACCGCGATGCGTGCCAACCGCAAATCCTCCAGCGCGATGCGCATGGAGGGGGTGAGCCGCGGCGCATCCGTTCGCTTGCACTCGACGCCGAGCAAGCGGCCGCTCTTGCGCAAGACCAGATCGATTTCGGCACCTTGATGCGTCGCCCAGAAATACGCCTCGTCCGGTTGCGTCGCCGCCAGCACCTCTTCCATCGCATAGCCTTCCCAGGAGGCACCGATTTTGGGATGGGTCAGCAATTCCCTGTCGTTGCCTATGCCAAGCAATTGGTGCAACAGACCGGAATCGCGGATATAGACTTTGTGCGCCTTGACCTGGCGTTTACGCAAATTGGCATGCCAAGGCGGCAACTGGCGTACCATGAACGCATCGGTAAGCAGATCGAGGTAGCGGCGCGCGGTGGACTCGCTCACCCCCATGGCGCGGGCGTGCTCCGCGGCGTTCCAGGTTTGCCCGTGATAGTGCGCCAGCATGGCCCAGAACCGCCACAAAGCCGTTGCCGGTGTCCGTACTCCCCACTGCGGAAAATCCCTCTCCAGCAGGGTCTGGATGAAGTGCTTGCGCCAGGCTGCGCTGTCGGTATCGCTGGAAGCAAGATAGGATAGCGGGAAGCCACCACGCAGCCAGTGCCGCTCCGGCTCCGGATTGCCCAGTTCACCCAGGTTGAAGCCGCGCAGCGTCAGGTTTTCCATGCGACCAGCCAGGGTTTCGGAAGATTGGCGCAGCAGATCGCCCGAGGCACTGCCGAGAATCAGAAACCGTCCCGCAAATCCTTTACGGTCAACCAGCACCCGGAGTACCGGGAACAAATCCGGCCGGCGCTGCACCTCGTCGATGACCACCAGACCCTGGAGCGTACTCAGCGCCGTCATCGGCTCCGCCAGACGCGCCAGGCTGAGCGGATCTTCCAGATCGAAGTAGTTCGCCGAATCTTCCGGCAGAAACTCGCGCGCCAAGGTCGTCTTGCCGCATTGCCTGGGACCGATCAGGGTCACGATACGGCTGCGGGCCAGCGATAGGCGAATGGCTTCCAGCCAGGTGGATCTTTCTATCATAGACAAAACACCATGAAAATCTCTTGTATTATGCATGATTTTCATGGTGTATCCAAGCAGCCTCCAGAACATGAGCGCCCGGCCCCCGGAGCCGATCGATCAACTCCAGGGGCCGAATCGTCAGCGAATGAACGCTGCAAGCCTACTCGTTCTGGATAGCCTTGACGGCCGCCCGGGCCGCGGCATTGACGGCCACGACCAATGGGACATCGAATTGCGGCTGCAACCTGAGCGCGGACGCCGAAAGCGGGCCACCACCCATGATCACGGCCTTCGCCGAGTCTTTCTCAATGGACTCTTTCACTGCTTCGGCCAACGCAGCGTCAAGCTGTTCAGGTGATTTGACCAACTCCACCGGGTCGCCAGGGGTTACTCTGGTTCCACGATACAGGTGCTCGTAACCCAGGGAGGCGGCTTTCTGCCTGAACGACTCAATCAGATTCTCATCCGGGGTAACGGTGACAATCCCGAACTCCCGGTTGCCGCGAGCAGCCTCATGAAACACTTCCTCACCGATACCGAACACCGGGATATCGACTACCGCTCGCAGTTCTTCAAGCCCGGGATCGCTGAAGGCCGATACGATGATGGCTGCGACGCTTTCATCCTTGGCTGCTTCGACGCCTAGCGCGACAACACCGGGAATGGCATCGATCATATCTTGGGGAGTAGTCAGCAGAGGTGGAGCATCCATATTGCTCATCTCCACTACTATCGCCACACTTTCGGTTTCCAACCTGGCGAGATCCGCCATCGATTTGGTGGCGTTGGTGTTTGAATTGGGATTGATAAGAACGATTTTTTTGACCGCGCCGGTAGGGACCGTTCTCGTCGTAGAGTTGGGCGACATTCAAGGTACGGCGGCGGATGATGTAGTAATCGACCACCATGACCGCGAAGATCGGACCGAGGAAAGCCGAGTAGGTCTGGACGAAGATCTGCAAGCCGGCGGCCGATTCATCCTTGACCAGTTCCCAGGGGTTGGTTGTCGGCGCACGCCCCCGCGGATTGGTCGCGGGGGCGTCTGTCGGGCGTTCGTCCTCAGTCGGCGGCGGGTAGAACGCCGACGCGACCCTTGGCCATGGCATTGTAGATCACGCCGCCCAGGATCGCACCGATCACCCAATTGTAGCCCTCGAGGAAGTCGAACCACGGGATCCAGACGGTCGCGACCGAGAAGACCGCAGCCAAGCCGAAGGCCTTCACAGCGGCGTTGTTCCACCCGTTGCTGTAATGGTAGGCGCCGCCCGTCGTGTCATAGAGGTCGTCGACGATCAGCTCCTGCTTCCGGTGCAGGTAGTAGTCGACGATCATGATCCCGAAGATCGGGGCGAGCGTCGCGCCGAGCGTGTTGACGAAGCCGGCGATCCCGAACTGGCTGATGAAGCTGGTCCAGAACCCGCCGATCACCAGCGCGAACATCGAGGTGATCAAGCCGGCCCGGCGGAAGCTGATCTTCTCCGGCGCCAGGTTGGCAATGCCGTTAACCGCCGGGATGAAGTTCGCCACCAGGTTGATGCCGATGGTCGCCGCGAGGAAGGTGATCGCCGCGACAATGCCGAGGACCACGCTGTCGGTGCGCTCGACGATCTCCGTCGGGTTGATGATCGCTTCGCCGAAGACCACAGCCGCGCCGGCTGTCGTCAGCAGCGCCAGCGCCGAGAACAGGATCATGTTGAACGGCAGGCCTGCGAGGTTGCCGACCTTCATCGTCCGCTTGTCCTTGGCGTACCGCGAGAAGTCGCTGAAGTTGATCATCACCGCGGCGAAATAGGCCACCATGGTGCCGACGATGGCAACGAAGCCGGCGAGCTCGGTGGCGAAGGTGCCCTCGGGGTTGGCGAAGATGGTCGCCGTCGCCGACAGGAGCTGTCCGTCGGAGAGATGCCAGAGCACGACGACGAGGCCGATCATCACCGCATAGACGAAGGGACCGGCGATGTTGAGGAAGGTCTCGACCCAGTTCATGCCTTGCCAGAAGATGACGATGTGAATGCCCCAGACAATCACGAAGGACATCCAGTCGATGCCCGTGAGCCCGAGGAATTCAGCGCCGCCGCCGGCACCGGTGAGCGAGCGGATCAGTAGCGCGAGCGCGGTCGAGGCGAAGTAGACCTGGACGCCGTACCAGAAGACCGCGACCGTGGCCCTGAGCACGGCCGGCAGGTTCGAGCCGGCGGTCCCGAGGCTGGCGCGCGCCAGAACGGGATACGGGATGCCGTATTTCTCGCCGGGGGCACCCGACAGGTTGACCATCCACATGACGAAGAACCCGGCGAAGATCAGTGCCGCGAAGGCCGTCCACCCGCTCACGCCGTAATAAATGAAGAGCGACGCCACCAGCGAATAACCGAAGAGCGACTGCACATCGTTCGCCCAGATGTTGAAGATGGCGAACCATCCCCAGGTCTTCTCGTCCTTGCCGACCGGATTGAGGGTATTGCCCTCGGGGTCGAGCGTGCCGCCGTGCACGACGTGAACGTCATCATCAATTGTCGTCATCCTATCCTCCCTATCGAGATCTTTTACATGTGAGGTGCTCATAGCGGGTTCTCCAAACTTATGATCGATTCACAGCATTCCCGGAGGGTCAGTCCGATCCGGTTGCTTGGAATTATACTTGGAAAAAGTTTCCGATTAAATAAAAAATACCAATAAAATCAAATTTTTATGTATACAAAAATTCTGTATACAATTAACCGGAAAGTACCGCTTAATCCGTGACTAAGAAAATCTGAAATCACGAGCACAGCGTGAAGAAAGACGAGAATAGAACCGGAAGGAGATCGAGCCGGCGTTCAGCCGGCGTCGATGGACAGTACGGCCTTGAGGTCAACCGCTTCGGTGCTGACCGGGCGCAGGTGCAGGCAGTTCTCGATATGGGTCAGATGATCGGCCATGCAGCGGGCGGCGGCCTCGGAATCGCCGCGCTCGATGCAGGCCAAAAGCGCGGCATGCTCCTCGGCCGAGCAGACCGGGGTCATGGTGGATTCATAGAGGATTTCGATGACCGAGGTGCGCGCGGTCAGTTCATGCAGCAGTTCGGTCAATACCTGGTTGCCGGCCATCTCGGCGATCATGAAATGGAACTGGCCGAGAAACCGGGTCCCCTTGGCGGTACCGATATACAGGGTGTGTTCGGCGACCGCCTCCTGCTCCTTGAGATGCTGGGCATGCAGCTTGGCGATCTGCCGCGGGGTGGCGATGCGGGCCAGCTTGGCGATGATGGCGCATTCGATGTAGCGGCGCGCCTCGAACACATCGCGCGCTTCCTGCTCGCTGGGCTGAGCCACGAAGGCCCCGCGTCGGGGCAGGATGGTGATCAGCTTCTCCTCGGCCAGCCGGAACAGCACCTGGCGCACCTTGGTGCGGCTGACGCCGAAGATACCGCACAGGTATTCCTCGCCCAGCTTGGTGCCCGGCGGCAAGCGGTGCTCGGTGATGGCCAACTCGATGCGCTCGAAAATGACATCGACCGTGGCATGGTCCGGCGCCCGTCCCTGGCGCAGGGCGGTCCGGGTCGGACGCAGCGCGGCGCGCGGAGGTTTGCTGTGGGGTCCGGTCATGGGTCGGACGGCTCGATGGTTTGCCGGGGCAGCCTGGGGGGACTTGTTTTTTTACAGTGTCACCGCTAGTGGCTCAAAAAACAAGCCCCGTTCCGGATGGAACGGGGCTTGGACCGGTCATTCGCTCCTGCCGTTTACCTCAACCCGTCCATTGAGTGGCCTGGGCATAGATCAGGAACATCATGGCGATGATGATCGGGATGGAGAAGGGCGGGAAGAAGAAGCGCACCCACTTGTCCCAGGTCACACCGGCCAGGGCCAGGGTAGCCATGAAGTAGCCGGAAGTCGGATACAGGATGTTGCCTAGTCCGTCGCCCAGTTGGTAGGCCAGCACCGCGGTCTGCCGGGTGACGCCAATCAGGTCGGACAGCGGCGCCATGATGGGCATGGTGACCAGAGCCTGGCCGCTACCGGAGGGGACGACAAAGTTGAAACCCAGCTGAGCGAAGAACATGCCGATGGCCGACAGCACGGCCGGAAAGCCGCCGACCAGATTGCCCAGACCATAGACGATGGTGTCCATGATCTGACCGTCTTCCAGCACCACGGCAACGGCCCGGGCCACGCCCACGATCATGGCGCCGACCAGTACGTCGCGAAACCCTTCGTTGAAACCGTCGCAGATCTGCAGGGTGGTCAGACCGGCAATCAGCCCGACCGTGATGCCCATGATGATGAACAGCCCGGACATCTCCATCATGAACCAACCCTGGGTGAGTACCCCCCAGACCAGCAATCCGAAGAAAGCCAGCGTGGCCAGACCGGCCCATTTCTGACGCCGGGTGAATTCCAGGGCACCCTCGTCCTCGGCGTGCAGATAGCGCAGCTGCTTGTCCTTCTCGTCCTTGTCTCCATGCATCAGACTCAGGGCGGGATTGTTCTTGATCTTGATGGCATAGCGCATGACATAGAGGACACCGACGCTGACGATGGCGACGAACACCAGCAGGCGCAAGGGGATTCCGGAGAACACCGGTAGATCGGACAGCTGCTGGCCCAGACCGGTGTTGATCGGGTTCAGCACACCCGCGCTGAATCCCGCCGTGGTCGCGCACAAGGCCACGGCCGCCGCCGTCACCGAGTCATAGCGCAAGGCGATCATCAGGGGCAGAATCACCGGCACATAGACCAGCGCCAGCTCCTGGGTGCCGATCAGGGTGGCGATCACGGCGAACACCACCATCAACACCGGAATCATCAGAATGCTTCGGTCGGCGAAGCGGCGGGTCAGCTTGTCCACCCCGACCTCGATGATGCCGGTGCGGCGCAGCACCATGAACATGCCACCGATAATGAAGGTAAAGAACACCACCACCCCGGCGCTCATCAGACCCTTGGGAATGGCCAGCATGAAATCCACCAGCCCGACCGGGGTGGAATCGATGATCTGGAAGGAATCCGGATCGATCATGATGCGACTGGGATTTTCCGGCATCGGCACGCGATCGTACTTGCCTGCCGGCACGAAGTAGGTCAGCACGGCAGCGATGGCGCTGAAGACGAACAAGATGACGTAGATATGCGGCATCTCGAAGGACTTCTTCTGCCCGCTTTCCAGCGGGTACTCTGAAACGCTGTTGGTACCGGACATAGCTTGCTTGACTCCTCGATTGACTTGAACCTGGTTTGCTCGGGTATCGGAACTCGGTACTGGTTGACCGAATCGATATCCGTACCCGACGCTTAAATTATAAATGGAAAATATTTTTATATTATATTTTTTCTGGCCCCTGCACACTTTTTTGTATACAGAAATCCTGTATACAAAGTCAAAATAATTTAAATTATATCAAATATATAAATACAAGAAAACAAAAAATGTATACACTATTTTTTTACTTATATGCGCAAAATTATAAATGGAAATATATGCCGCATAATAAAAAGCCCCGTCCTCTGGGAACGGGGCTGGGGTGACACGGAGCTTGCGTGATCGGGCTCACTCCGGCCGAGCCGGTATCAGTCGGGGACCAGGGACTGCAACTGCGCCTGGACCACGCTGATCGCGCTCATATTGACCAGTCCGCGCACGGTGACCGACTGGGTCAGTACATGCGCTGGATGATCGGTACCGATCAGGATCGGTCCGATGGTCACCCCGCCACCCAGCGACTTGAGCAGATTGTAGGCGATGTGGGCGGCATCGCTGCTCGGCATGACCAGCAGATTGGCCTGCCCCTGGAGTCGCGAATCCGGGAACACGGCCTGGCGCATTTCTTCCGACAGCGCCACGTCGGCATGCATCTCGCCCTCCACTTCCAGATCCGGGGCCTGCTGTCGCAGGATTTCCAGGGCCTGACGCATCTTCACCGCCGAGGGCTGATCATGGGTACCGAAATTGGAGCGCGACACCATGGCCACCTTGGGCGTCAAACCGAAGGCGCGCACTTCGGCCGCCGCCAGCAGCGTCATCTCGGCCAGTTCCTCGGCGCTGGGGTCCGGTGTGACATGGGTGTCGCAGATGAAGAAGGTGCCGCTGGGCAACACCAGCGCCGTCACGGACGACAGATCGCGCACCCCTTCACGCTGGCCGATGATGTCCCGAAGATGATCGAGATGCCTGCGGAAGCGGCCCACCGTACCACACAGCATGGCATCGGCCTCGCCGCGCTTGACCATCAGGGCCGCCACCGCCGTGGCATCGGTGCGCACCGTGGTCTGCGCCTCCAGCGGAGAAACACCCTTGCGCCCCAGCAATTGCCGATAAAGCCGCCAGTACTCGGGAAAGCGCTCGTCTTCCAGCACGTTCACCAGTTCGAAGTCCCGCCCCGCTTGCAAGCGCAGACCGAGTTCCTCGATGCGGTTGCCGATCACCTCCGGTCTACCGACCAGGATCGGATAGGCGATGCCCTCGTCGACGAGTTGCTGGGTCGCCTGCAACACCCGTCGCTCCTCGCCCTCGGCGAAAACCAGCCGCTTGGGGTCCTGGCAGGCCTTTTCGAATACCGGTTTCATCAGCAGTCCGGATTTGAACACGAACTGGCTGAGCTGCTGGATGTAGGTGTCCATGTCCTCGATGGGACGGGTGGCCACGCCGCTGTCCATGGCCGCCCGGGCCACCGCCGGCGCAATCTGGGTGATCAACCGCGGGTCGAAAGGCTTGGGAATCAGATACTCGGGCCCGAAACGCAACGACTGGTCGCCGTAGACCTTGGCGACCAGTTCCGAGGACTCGGCCAGGGCCAGATCGGCGATCGCCTTGACCGCCGCCAGCTTCATCTCCTCGTTGATGGTGGTCGCCCCCACGTCCAGGGCGCCGCGGAAGATGAACGGGAAGCACAAGACGTTGTTGACCTGGTTGGGATAGTCCGAACGGCCGGTGGCGATGATGGCATCCGGTCGGACCTCCTTGGCCAGTTCCGGCATGATCTCGGGGGTCGGGTTGGCCAGGGCCAGGATCAGCGGCTGCTCGGCCATGCGCTTGACCATTTCCGGCTTCAGCGTACCGGGGCCGGACAAGCCCAGAAAGATGTCGGCGCCCTCGATGGCCTCGTCCAGGGTGCGGGCCGAGGTATCGGCGGCGTAAACCGCTTTCCAGCGGTCGACCTGGTCGGCACGGTCCTGGTGCACCACCCCCTTGCGGTCCAGGATCAGGATATGGTCCTTGCTCATCCCCATGCTGACCAGCAGGTTCAGACAGGCCAGCGCCGCCGCTCCCGCGCCCGAGCAGACCAGCTTGACTTGTCCAAGCTCCTTGCCAACCACCCGCAGGCCGTTGAGCACCGCCGCCGCCGTGATGATGGCGGTACCGTGCTGATCGTCGTGGAATACCGGGATGTTCATGCGCTCGCGCAGCGCCTGCTCGATCTCGAAGCACTCCGGTGCCTTGATGTCCTCCAGATTGATGCCGCCGAAAGTGGGTTCGAGGCGTGCCACCACTTCGATGAACATCTTCGGGTCGGACTCGGCCACCTCGATGTCGAACACATCGATGCCGGAAAACTTCTTGAACAGCACCGCCTTGCCCTCCATCACCGGCTTGGAGGCCAGCGGTC
>CAYMHN010000028.1:0-13867 GCA_964390235.1 uncultured Candidatus Competibacteraceae bacterium | reverse complement strand
CAAGGGTGCGCAGATCCTCGTGACCGGATTGCCCCGGCTCGGCGTGCGGCGCTCCGGGATCGCGGTCGGGCGACAGCTGCAGGGCGCTCACGCCGAGTGCCGGAACGGGCGTTCCTTCGTGGCAAGCGCGGCAGTCTTCCCGAGAGGGAATCACGTAGCGTCCGCCGGAAGCGCCGTCGACAGCCAGCTTCACCCCTTCGCTCGGCGCGAGCAGCGCATCGCTGGCGTCCGCGTTCCAGATATAGGTCGCGTAGCGCCAGGAGCCGTCCTCGAGCCTTTCGATGAGGCGGGTCTCGACCGGCCGCCCGTGGCTGAACTCCTTCCAGAATCGCGTGCCGGGCGGGAACTCCCAGGCGTCCACCCGCGAGGCGTCGATGGCGGTGCCGGGGGGCAGGTACAGCCAGCGGCGCTTGGCCGCGCCGTCGGACCATAACGGGTACTGCGGCGCGAAGGGCAGATTCTCCGGTCGCACCTGCGTCGAGCCTGCAATGAACAATCCGGTTTCGCTGAGCCGTCCGGGCAGGCTGCTCGCAGGCGCCTGCTCCGGTGTCGAGGATCCATTGTCCGGCAGGACGGCACCCGCAGCGAGCACCGACATCAGGGCGAGACCGAGACAAACGAGGCGTAGCATACGATTCACCGCTCGCGGCCAGGGGACTACCTCTACAACGCCCCCTGTTCACAAGGAGCGCATGCATGCTGCGCGACTCCGGCAGGTGGCATGTCCAGAGGTTAGGACCAGCGGGTTTCGTTAGGATGTCCGGCTTGTTTCTCCTGTTTCAGTCCTCCGCCGGCTGTGGGATAGGCACTCCGAGTCGGCGTTGAAGTGATCCTCACGGATCGCGCGGTAAATCTCGTCGAGGAAGGGATCGACTGCGCCTTGCGCGCGGTGGAGATTCCGCCGGATTCCGGCCTGGTCGCGCGGCGGCTCAGCGAGGTGCGCTGGCTGACCTGCGCCTCTCCCGGGTATCTCGCCGCCTACGGCGCGCCCGAGTGTATCGACGATCTCGCGCAGCACGAATGCATACGCTTCGTCTCGCCGTCCACCGGGCGTCCCAGGGACTGGGTGTTCGAGCAGGATGGCCAGCTCAGAACATGGGTGCCGTACGGGAATCTGCGCCTGACTTCGCTCGGCGCCGCCACCGAGGTGGCCGTGGCCGGCGGCGGCATCGCCCAGGTCCCGGATGCACTGGCGTTCAGCGCGATCCGCGACGGCAGGCTTCAGGCGGTTCTGACCGAGCGTATCGCCCTGGCGCCACCGATCATGCTGGTGTACCCGGGCAATCGCTACCTGACGGCCAAGGTGCGCGCCTTCGGAGAGTTTTTCGTCGAAGTATTCCCGGCGAACGGCTGGTGGCCGATCCTCGCGGAGGCCAAGGTAACGGCGGCGTGAATGCGTCCCGCGGGTTCACTGCATTATGACCGCGCCGCGATCCTGCCAGACCCTGAACGGTGATCAGCGCCCCGCCCGAAACTGCCGGAACCCCTCGGCCACATCGGCCACCGCCGCCTCGAACAACAGCCGGCCGTGTTCCGGCGAGCACAACGAGGGGTCGGAACCGATCCGCCCGTCCGGATAGCGTTCGCGGTAATCCACGGCGTCGAAGATGCCGGTATGGGCCGGGGCGATGCCGTTGAATGCCGCCCGCTTGATGGATTCCGGATAGGCGTACTGGGTCAGGGAAATCTCGCTGCATGTGCCGTGCGAACCTTCACGGTCACCATACAGTTCGTCACGCAGTTTCCCGACCCGCCCACCGTCCCACCAGTTGCGCAGCCGGCACTGCACCGAGCGACCGCCACCAAAAGTGACCTCGGCGTAGATCTCGCTGAAGGCGGCGTTGACCGTGGCGATATTGCCGCCGTGGCCGTTGAGAAACATGATCCGGTCGAAGCCGTGATGGGCCAGCGACTGTACCACGTCTCGCACCACGGCCAGCAGGGTGCTCGGGCGCAGAGTGATGCTGCCGGGAAAACCCAAATGGTGCTGGGCATTGCCCACCCCCAGGGTCGGTCCGATCAGCACATCATGCTGGTCGCCCACGCCGTGCGCCACGACTTCCGGGCAGATCGCATCGGTGCCGATCAGGCCGTTCGGGCCATGCTGTTCGGTCGAGCCGATCGGAATGATGATACCGGTGTCGCGGACCAGCCGCTGTTCGATTTCCTGCCAGGTGGAACGCAATAACAGCACGATCAGCCTCCAAGGTCATGGTTTCGGGTCGGATAAGTGTCCAACACTCGCTGATAAATCCGGCTCAGACCGCTCAGATCGGCTACCGCCACGCATTCATCGATCTGGTGGATGGTAGCGTTGAGCGGACCCAGTTCGACCACTTGCGCGCCGGTCGGGGCGATGAACCGCCCGTCCGAGGTGCCGCCGCTGGTCGACAGCTCCGGCTCGATGCCGCACTCGGCCCGCACCGCCGCCGTGACCGCGGCGACCAGGGCACCCGGTGCGGTCAGAAAAGGCTGGCCGGACAGCTGCCAGTCCAGCCGGTAACCGAATACTTGCGCGCTGCGGATTTCCTCGTTGGCCAGGCAAGTTTCCACGATTTGCCGCACCCGCGCCTGCAAACCCTCGACCGTGGATTCGGTGGAAAAGCGGAAATTGAAACGCAGATCGACCTCGCCCGGCACCACGTTGTCAGCGCCGGTGCCACCGCGGATATTGCTGATCTGGAACGAGGTCGGCGGAAAATAGTCGTTGCCACGATCCCAGACCTCGGTAATCAAGGCCTCGATGATCAATCCGGCGACGTGAATGGGATTCCGCACCTGATGCGGATAGGCGACATGGCCCTGCCGCCCCAGCAGGGTCAGCAGGCCGTGCAGCGAACCGCGCCGGCCGTTCTTGATGACATCGCCCAGTTGCCGGCTGCTGGAGGGTTCGCCGACCAGGCAGGCATCGATCCGGATACCGTGCTGTTGCAGCCAGTCCACTACCCGGACCGTGCCGTCGATCGCCGGACCTTCCTCGTCGCTGGTGATCAGAAAGCCGATCGAACCGGGATGGGCGGGATGCTCGGCGAGGTAGCGCTCGCAGGCGGTGATCATGGCGGCCAGCGAACCCTTCATGTCGGCCGCGCCGCGACCGTAGAGCATGCCGTCAAGGACCGCAGGCTCGAACGGGTCGGTCTGCCAGCACTCGCGCGGCCCGGCCGGCACCACATCGGTATGACCGGCGAACACCAGCAATGGCGCTCGGGTACCGCGGCGCGCCCAGAAATTGCTGACCTCACCGAACGGCAGGCGCTGGATCTCGAAACCCAGCGCCAGCAAGCGCTCGATCATGAGCTCCTGACAACCGGCATCCTCCGGCGTGACCGAGGGCCGCCGGATCAGCTCGCAAGCGAGCGCCAGGGTCGGATCATCGGATTCGACCATCGCCGCACGCCTCAGTCGCGCAGCAGCTCATTGATGCCGACCTTGGCGCGGGTCTGCTCGTCGACCTGCTTGATGATCACCGCGCAGTACAACGAATGCGAACCGTCCCCGGCCGGCAGCGCGCCCGGCACCACCACGGCGCCGGCCGGCACCCGGCCGTAGCTGATCTCGCCGGTCTGGCGATCATAGATCTTGGTGCTCTTGCCGATGTAGACCCCCATGGACAGCACCGCGCCCTCCTCCACCACCACCCCCTCCACGACCTCGGAACGGGCGCCGATGAAACAATGGTCCTCGATGATGGTGGGACCAGCTTGCAGCGGCTCCAGCACCCCGCCGATGCCGACCCCACCGGACAGGTGCACGTTCTTGCCGATCTGGGCGCAGGATCCGACCGTGGCCCAGGTATCGACCATGGTGCCAGCATCGACATAGGCGCCGATATTGACGAAGGACGGCATCAGCACCGTGTTCGGTCCGATGAAGGTGCCGCGCCGCGCCACGGCTGGGGGCACCACGCGCGCCCCACTGGCGCGGAAGGCCTCGGCGTCATGCCCGGAGAAACGCAGCCCGACCTTGTCGTAATAGCGGGTCCAACCGCCCTCGATGACTTGGTTGTCATACAGCCGGAATGACAGCAACACCGCCTTCTTCAGCCACTGGTTGACCACCCAGTCACCCGGGCCGCGCCGCTCGGCCACTCGGGCTTCCCCGCTTTCCAGCCGATTCAGGGCCTGTTCCACGGCCTCGCGTAAATCATTCGGGGCATTGCCCGGACTGAAGTCGGCGCGCCGCTCGAAAGCGTCCTCGATCAGGGTTTGCAGATCGCTCATCCAGAACTCCAAATAATGAAAAGATTGTTGACCACAGGGCCGTCATTATACGCGGCGATGTTCGAAACCGTTTTCAGCGCACCAAACAGGGACGCTTGTTGTCGAAGGTCCAACCGGGTATCAGATACTGCATGGCCGCGGCATCGTCGCGAGCACCGAGACCATTGGTCCGATAAAGCTCATGCGCCTTTTCGATCCGGGTCATGTCCAACTCGATCCCCAAGCCGGGCTTGTCGGGGACAGTGACCACGCCGCCGACGATCCGAAACGGCTCCTTGGTCAAGCCCTGTCCATCCTGCCAGATCCAGTGGGTGTCAATGGCCGTGATCGTTCCCGGCGCGGCGGCTGCGACCTGGGTGAACATCGCCAGGGAGATGTCGAAATGGTTGTTGGAATGCGACCCCCAGGTCAGCCCCCAGGCATGGCACATCTGTGCCACTCGTACCGATCCTTGCAGGGTCCAGAAATGCGGATCGGCCAAGGGAATATCCACCGAGTGCAGTCGAATCGCATGCCCCATCTGGCGCCAGTCGGTGGCGATCATATTGGTGGCGGTAGGCAGCCCGGTAGCACGCCGGAACTCGGCCATCACCTCGCGACCGGAGTAGCCGTTCTCGGCGCCGCAAGGATCCTCGGCATAGGCCAGCACATGATGCAGATCGCGGCACAGGCGAATGGCATCCTTAAGCAGCCAGCCGCCGTTGGGGTCCAGGGTGATGCGGGCCTGAGGAAAGCGTTCAGCCAAGGCGGTAACCGCTTCGACTTCTTCCTCGCCGCGCTGCACACCGCCCTTGAGCTTGAAGTCGTTGAACCCGTAACGGGCATGGGCCGCCTCGGCCAGACGCACCACGGCCTCGGGCGTCAACGCCTCTTCGTGGCGCAGCCGCAGCCAGTCATCATCGGCATCGGGTTCGCTGCGATATGGCAAATCGGTCTTGGCACGGTCACCGATAAAGAACAGATAGCCCAGCATTTCCACGGTATTCCGCTGCTGACCCTCGCCAAGCAGTGCGGCTACCGGCACCTCCAGGAACTGACCCAGAAGATCGAGCAGCGCGGCTTCCAGAGCCGTGACGGCGTGGATGGTGATCCGCAGATCGAAGGTCTGCAGACCACGGCCACCGGCATCCCGATCAGCGAAACGTTGCCGTACGGTGTTGAGGATACGGTTGTAGGCCCCGATGGTCTGGCCGATAACCAGGGGTCGCGCATCCTCCAGCGTTTGGCGGATGGGTTCGCCCCCGGGCACCTCGCCAACGCCGGTGTGGCCCGCGCTGTCGGTCAGAATGACGATATTGCGGGTAAAGAACGGGCCATGCGCACCGCTGAGATTGAACAGCATGCTGTCGTGGCCCGCGACCGGAATAACCCGCATTCCGGTGATGATCGGTGCACTGGAGGGCCCGGCGTTGCTGGTTGACGGATTCATGGTGACACTCTTCCTCGTTGGATCTTGCGACTGTTCAGGCACTGGTATAGGCCGTCTTGACCGTGGTGTAGAACTCGCGGGCGTAAAAACCCTGCTCGCGAGGGCCGTAGCTGGACGCCTTGCGCCCGCCGAAGGGCACGTGATAATCCACCCCGGCGGTGGGCAGATTGACCATGACCATGCCGGCCTGGACCTGGCGCTTGAAATGGGTCGCATACTTGAGTGAACGGGTGCAGATACCGGCCGACAACCCGAAGTCGCTGTCATTGGCGACACCCAGTGCCTCTTCATAATCCTTGACTCGAATCACCGCCGCCACCGGCCCGAAGATCTCCTCGCGGTTGATGCACATGTCATTGCGGGTGTCCACGAACAGCGCCGGAGTCAGATAGTGGCCTTGGTGCTCACGTTGGACGAGTTCCCCGCCTTCGACCAGGGTCGCACCCTCCTGCTTGCCGATTTCCAGATAGCGGAGATCCTGATCGAGTTGATCCTGATCCACCACCGGGCCGATGTCGGTGCCGGTCTTCAGGGCATCGTCCACCCTGAGCCTGCGCATCCGTGCCCGCACGGCGTCCACGAAGCGGTCATGAATGGCCTCGGTGACGATCAGCCGGCTGGAGGCGGTACAGCGCTGGCCGGTGGAGAAGAAGGCGCCGTTGACCGCACACTCCACGGCCACGTCCAGATCGGCGTCGTCCAGTACCAGCAGCGGGTTCTTGCTGCCCATTTCCAACTGCACCTTGGCTTGACGAGCGGCGGCCCGGGCGAGCACACGGTGTCCCGTGGCCACCGAACCGGTAAAGCTGATGGCGTCCACCTCCGGTGAACCCACGATGGCTTCACCCACGACCGAGCCGCGGCCCATCACCAGGTTGAATACCCCACCGGGCAGGCCGGCTCGGGCGATGATCTCGGTCAGCGCCCAGACACTGCCCGGTGCCGGATCGGCCGGCTTGATCACCACGCAGTTGCCATAGGCCAGGGCCGGTGCGATCTTCCAGGCGGGAGTGGCAATGGGAAAGTTCCAGGGCGTGATCATGCCGACCACACCCACCGGTTCGCGGCTGGTTTCCACCTGGATACCGGGGCGTACCGAGGGGAGGGCTTCGCCGCCCGTGCGCAGTACCTCACCGGCGAAGAACTTGAAGATATTGCCGGCCCGCGCCACCTCGCCGATCCCCTCGGGCAGTGTCTTGCCCTCCTCCCGGGAAAGCAGGGCTCCCAGTTCTTCCTTGCGAGCCAATATCTCGGCGCCGATGCGGTCCAGACTGTCGGCGCGCTGCTGGATCCCCGTATCGGCCCAGACCGGAAAGGCGGCTCGCGCGGCGGCGATGGCGGCTTCCGTCTGATCGGTATCGGCCCGGGCATACTCGCCGATCACGTCGTCAAGATTGGACGGATTGCGGTTGGGTACCGCGGTGGAACCCGCGACCCATAGGCCGTCGATGAAATTGTCGAAGTTCTGCATTGTCGATCTCCTCGCGTATGGAGCCCATGCCGGGATGGCTCTTCATGGATTCCGGACAGCTGCTGCTGACTCGCTTCGGGGGCTGTGGATCGGCCAGGCTGTAGGCTGCCGAGGAGTTGAGCCCGTTGATGATTGCGCTGCAGAGCTTGCTGGATGATAGCAAATGCTACGAGACGGTGCGCCACCCGCACTGGCCGCAAGGGGTGCGCTGCCCGCACTGTGATGTGGGCGAGATGAGCAAGCAAGGCCGCGACATGAAGCAGAATGGAGTTGACCCGGTTTAGCCCTGCCGCTTCAAGAGCCGGCCCCAAAAAGTTGCACATTGCGTATCATAAGCAATGCGGCAACAAGCTCTGAGTTTACGAGCATCACACTTCCAGACGAAGCAAGGAGATTGATCGATGAACAAGACGATTGTCACCTCCCTGATGTCCGTGGTCCTGTCGGTCGCAGCGAATGCGGTTCATGCCGATACCGACTGGCCGACGCGCACGGTCACCGTCGTCATTCCCGCAAGCCCCGGGGGTGACACGGATTTCAATGCCCGCACCATGGCGCAGTATTTCGAGCGGATCACCGGCCGGTCGATGGTTATCACCAACATGCCCGGCGGCGGCGGCACGATCGCCACCTCGCATGTGCGCAATTCAGACCCGGATGGCTACACGATGGTGTTCGGCCATACCGGCAACATGATTATCACCGAGGTTTCGGGCCTGGCCGATTACGGCATCGACGATTTTGCCATCTGCTGCATTCCTGCCATTGACAAGGGTGCGGTCTTCGTTGTCGGCGGCCGGTCCGGCATCGAAAACCTCGATCAGCTGATCGAAAGGTCCCGTGAACAACCGGGCAGTGCGACTTTCGGCACCGAACTGGGTGGCTACTCGCATCTGCAGGGGCTGATCTTCATGCGCGAAGCGGATATCGAGATGAGAGTGGTCGATACCGGCTCGGCGGCCGAGAAGGTCGTCGCGCTGCTGGGTGGACGCATCGATGTCGCCGGCATTTCATTCGGGGTGGTGGCGGATTATGTCGCTGCCGGTAATATGGCGGTTCTGGGCCAGCCGAACAGGGAGCGTAACCCCTTGCTGGGCGACATCCCGACCTTCGTCGAACAGGGCATCGAGTACGTCATGGACAATCCCTATATCATCGGCTTTCCCGCCGGGACCGATCCCGAGATCGTCGAGCGCATGTCCTCGATCATGCGGGAAATCACCGAGATACCCGAATACGCCGCCGATCTCGAGCGGGGCTTCCGCCAGCCGGTGAGCTTCTACGGGACCGATGAAGCGATCGAGCACCTACGGGGGATCCGCGAAAACTACATGCAGTACCAAGACTTGCTGCGCGGCGCGCGCTGAGTCGCGGCCAAGGGCGTCCGAATGTCAAGAGGCGGTGCATCCCCGATGCACCGTCCCCATTCCTTCGCTTCCCGCATAGGAGTGAATCATGGTCGAGACAAAAGGTAGAGGCATTTTCGTCGGTCTGGTCATGCTCGCTGTGGGACTTGGCTATCTCTACATGACGGCAAGCCTGCCGCGCCGGGCCTTCGTGGATGCGGCCCTCGTTCCCTATGTGCTGGCCTTCGGGATGTGCGGGCTCGGAGTGTTGCAGATCATCGTCAGTATCCGCCGCGTGCCCTCGCAATCCGACGAGGCAGCGGTCCCTGAGGACACCGAACCTGAAGAGAAGGTCAGCTATGCTACCGTCCTGCTGACGCTCGCGCTGATGGCGGCGTTCACCGCGATGCTGAGACCACTCGGGTTTCCGATCGCCGCAGCGATCTATCTGTTCCTGCAATTCATCGTGCTGACACCAGCGGACAGGAAGATCCGCTATCTCCTGTACGCGGTGCTCGCCATCGCCGCATCCCTCGTCATCTTCGTCACATTCCGTTACGGGTTCGAGCTGCAGTTGCCCGCCGGAATACTGAACAGGTTCATCCGGTAACCGGAGGCTGCGATGCTCGACCTTTTCGCTCAAGGCTTTCTCAATGTTCTGGCGCCGGAGATCCTCGTCTTGCTCACCGTCGGCGTGGCGGTCGGGATCATCTTCGGGGCGGTGCCGGGGCTGACGGCGGTGATGGCGATTGCGCTCTGCCTGCCGATGACCTATGGCATGGCCCCGGCGACCGGGATGTCGTTGCTGATCGCCCTCTTCGTCGGTGCCACGTCGGGGGCGCTGATCCCCGCGATCCTGCTGAAGATACCCGGAACACCCTCGTCGATCGCGACAACGTTCGACGGCGGCCCGATGATGGAAAAGGGCGAAGGGGCCAAGGCGCTTGGCGTCGGGATCGTCTTCTCCTTCATCGGCACGATCCTCAGCATCGCGGCGCTGATGTTCATCGCCCCCTATTTGGCGCGCATCGCCCTCAGCTTCGGCCCGCACGAATATTTCGCCATCGCCGTGTTCTCGTTGACGCTGATCGCAACGCTGTCCTCGGACTCGATGATCAAGGGGGTGTTCTCGGGCGTGGCCGGGTTCGCGGTGGCGACCGTGGGCATCGCGCCGGTGGAGGCGATCCCGCGCTTCACCTTCGGTCAGGTCGAACTGAACGCCGGGTTCTCGATCCTGACGGTACTTGTCGGCATCTTCGCGATTGCCGAGATCATCACGGTAGCCGAGGGGACACGCAGGAGCAGCTCCCTCAAGGTGGCCCCGAAGGTCGTGGCTGCTGTCAAGGGGTTCGGTTTCACGCTGAAGGAATTCTTCGGGCAGATCCCCAATGCGCTGCGATCCTCGGCCATCGGCATCGGCATCGGCATCCTGCCCGGTATCGGGGCGGGGACCTCGAACATCATTTCCTATATCGTCGCGAAGAAACGCTCGAAACACCCCGAACGGTTCGGCAAGGGCACGATCGAGGGTGTGGTAGCCAGCGAGTCGGCCAACAATGCCGGCATCGGCGGTGCCATGATCCCGCTGCTGACGCTGGGCATTCCTGGCGATGCGGTTACCGCCATCCTGCTGGGCGGGCTGATGATCCACGGCATTCAACCGGGACCGATGCTGTTCCTCACGCAAGGGCCCCTGGTCTATACCATTTTCGCGGCGCTGGTCGTGTCCGCTGTCCTGATGTTGTTCCTCGAATTCTACGGCCTGCGAATCTTCATCCGCCTGTTGGCCATTCCCAAACATCTCCTGCTGCCAATCATCCTGGTGCTGTGCGCGGTCGGTGCTTTCGGCCTCAGCAGCCGCATCTTCGACATCTGGACGATCCTGGCCTTCGGCATCCTGGGCTACGCGTTCGTCAAGGCGGGTATCCCCGCGCCACCCTTCATCATCGGCTTCATCCTGGGACCGATGGCCGAGACCAACCTGCGGCGCGGACTGATGCTGTCGGACGGGAATTTCATGGGCTTCTTTACCAACCCGATTTCCGGTACCTTCCTGACTATTGCAATCGCAGCGGTTCTTTGGCAGGTGGCACAGGCTTTTCGAAGTAAACCGGTAGCTGTGGTTGAAGGTGGTTGAGGTGTGAATGTGTCACATGACTGTGCAGCAAACCTGCATGAGGCCAGGACTCAGCAATGGGAGTCAGCAATGCAAGCTATCGACCAGAGCTGGGCATCAAGGACCGCCACCACCGCCGCTCCTGGTGGCTTTCCCTGCTGGCCGGGGATCAGGAACTGGCGGTGCACTATAAACTCGTGACCGAGCCGGTCATCTATTAGACACCTGGAGAAGATCCCATGCCGCTGAACCCCGAGACCCGCGACAAGTTGAAGACCGTCAGCACCGCTACTCTGTGCACCGCGCTGTTCAAGCGCGGTCTGCGCAACCAGTTCATCCAGGACGTGCGCCCCCTGAACCCGAATGCGGGCACTATGGTTGGCGAAGCATTCACGCTGCGCTACATCCCGGCCCGGGAGGACCTCAACGAACTCGGCGTGTTCCGGGATCGCGCCCATCCGCAACGCAAGGCCGTCGAGGAATGCCCGCCCGGCGCGGTGCTGGTAATCGACAGCCGCAAGGACGCCCGCGCCGCCTCGGCCGGTTCGATCCTGATCTCGCGGCTGATGGTCCGCGGCGTCGCCGGTATCGTCACCGATGGCGGTTTCCGTGACTCCTCGGAGATCGCCGGACTCGATTTCTCCGCCTACCATAGCCGACCCTCGGCGCCGACCAACCTCACCCTGCACCAAGCCGTGGAGATCAATGGTCCGATCGGCTGCGGCGACGCACCGGTGTGGCCGGGCGATGTGCTGGTCGGCGATGGCGATGGGGTCGTCATCATCCCCGCTGCGCTGGCCGATGAGGTGGCCGCCGAGACGGTGGAGATGACCGCGTTCGAGGACTTCGTCACCGAGGAGGTGCTGAAGGGCCGTTCAATCCTCGGCCTATATCCCGCCACCGACGAGCAAACCCTGGTCGATTTCGCCGCATGGCGCAAGGCGAGCAGGCGCTGAGGACAGAATAAAGGCTCGGCGAATCCGCGGTATTGTGACGGGTCGTCGACGCCGCCGACGGATTGCCGCTGATGCTGTACCTGCGCAACGATGGCATCGGCCTACAGCATCAAGACCAACTCGCGGATGCGCTCCGCGGCCTCCAGGCATTCCCGTTGCGGCGCCACCAGGGCCATGCGCACCCGCTGGCGCCCCGGATTGCCGGTCTCGGTATCCCGCGCCAGATAGCTGCCCGGCAGCAGGGTGACATGCTGTTCGACGAACAGCCGCCGGACGAACTCGACATCGTCCAGCGGTACCCGTGGCCACAGGAAGAAGCCCGCCTCGGGGAACGGCAGTTCCAGCACCGGTTCCAGAATGTTTACCACGGCGGCGATCTTGTCGCGATACAGCGCCCGATTGACCCGCACATGATCCTCGTCGCGCCAGGCCGCCTCGCTGACCGCCTGCACCGCCAACGCCGGCGCGCAGCCGTGATACGCGCGGTACTTGAGAAACGCGGCGATCAGTCGCGCATCGCCGGCTACGAAACCGGACCGCAGGCCGGCCAGATTGGAACGCTTGGACAGGCTGTTGAACACCAGGCAGCGGTGGAAGTCGTCGCGACCGAGTTCGCCGCAGACCTGCAACAGCCCGGGTGGCGGTTGCAGGTCGTCCATGTAGATCTCCGAGTAACATTCGTCACTGACCAGGATGAAATCATGCCGGTCGGCCAGTTCCAGCAAACGGATCAGCGATTCGCGCGGCATCACGGCACCGGTGGGATTGCCCGGATTGCAGACGGTGATTAGCGCGCAGCGACGCCACACCGCTTCCGGCACCGCGTCGAGATCGGGCAGAAACCCGGTCGCCTCGGTGGTATTCAGATAATACGGTTCGGCACCGGCCAGCAAGGCCGCGCCCTCGTAGATCTGGTAGAAGGGATTGGGCATCAGCACCAGCGGGTGTGCGCCGCCATCGACCGCGCACTGAGTGAAGGCGAACAGCGCCTCGCGGGTACCACTTACCGGCAGGATATGCCGATCCGGGTCCACGGCTGCCGAACCATACCGGCGCGTGATCCAGTCGGCGATGGCGGTACGCAAACCGAGCGTGCCACGGGTCGGTGGATAGCGACCGAAACTACCCAGCTGGGCGTTCAGAACCTCGGCCAGAAATCCCGGCGGCGCGTGTTGCGGTTCGCCGATCGAGCCGGCGATGTGCGGTTTGTCGGGCGGCCCCTCAAGGCCCGTCTTGAGCTTGGCCAGGCGCTCGAAGGGATAGGGATGCAAACGCTCGAGGTTGGGATTCATCTATGGCAGGGTTGAATACGAAACGGTGATAACAGCATACCGCATGAACTCCGACCGAAGCGATGATACCGTCCGGATGCAAGCTGTTGGATAATACGGCTGCCCCATCGAACCCGGAGACCTTGCTGAAGGTCAATTAAGACAGCCCGATTGATGACAACAGGACTCCACCACTGCATGTTGAGGTACCTCATGTCGCTGTTCAGCAAACCCACCACCCTGCCCGGCGCGCACGAGTCCTTGCCGGGCCGTGACACGCCTTTGCCGGTGCCCGAGCGTCACTACGTCAACGGTCATCCGCTGCAAGCTCCGTTCCCGGACGGCCTGGAACAGGCCGTGTTCGGCCTGGGCTGTTTCTGGGGCGCGGAGCGCTGCTTCTGGCAACTCGACGGGGTGTACACGACGGCGGTCGGCTATGCCGGTGGTCATACCCCCAACCCGACCTATCACGAGGTCTGCACCGGTCGCACCGGCCACACCGAGGCCGTGCTGGTGGTGTTCGACCCGCGGCGGATCAGCTACCCGGAACTGCTCAAGGTGTTCTGGGAAGCGCATGATCCCACCCAGGGCATGCGCCAGGGCAATGATACCGGCACCCAGTACCGCTCCGCCGTGTATACCCATGGCCAGGCCCAACACGAGGCAGCGCTGGCCTCGCGCGCGAGCTATCAGCAGGCGCTGCGGCGCAACGGCTACGGCGAGATCACCACCGAGATCCGTCCCGCGCCGGTGTTCTATTATGCCGAGGACTACCACCAGCAGTATCTGGCCAAGAACCCGGGTGGCTATTGCGGCCTGGGTGGCACCGGCGTGAGTTGCCCACGCGGAGTGAGTCGGACCGAGGCCGATGTCGCCGGCTAGCTTCGGGTAAGTTCCTCGACCGAAATCGCGCCTACCCCTCCAGAGCCACATCCGGGTCGGCCAAACGGTCGGGATCCGGGCGGGCGCGCTGGGCGATCAGCTGGCGCGCGGTCATGAACTCGCGCGGGCTGTTGACCGCCTCGGCGGCGAGCAGCTCGCCGTCTTGCAGGTACAGC
>CAYMHN010000027.1:0-13990 GCA_964390235.1 uncultured Candidatus Competibacteraceae bacterium | reverse complement strand
TCGAGCGCTTGCAGGCCGACGTGTCCGAGGTTGTCCAGGAACCGACCGAGCAGCAACAGAAAAGTGAACATGACGATGGAATCGAAATAGACTTCCTGCCCGCCGTGCACCGTGACCCAGCAGCTGACCAGATAGCCCGCGCCCACGGCAATCGCCACCGGCAAGTCCATGACCAGCTGGTGCTGACGCAGACCGGCCCAGGCATTGGCGAAGAACGGCAGGGCGCTGTAGAACACCACCGGTGTGGCGACCAGCAGACTCAGCCAGCGCAGAAAATTGCGACTGGCCTCGTCCATGTCCTGATAATGGCCGGCATACATGGCGATGGCAAACATCATCACCTGCATCATGCCCAGCCCGGCCACGGCGATGCGGGTCAGGGCCCGGTTGCGCTCGCGGCGCGAACGCAGTTCCTGCTGTCGCGGATCGTACGGCCAGGCCGGATAGCCCAGCTCGGTCAGTCGATTCAGCACGGCGCTGAGACGGGTCTGGCGCGGATTCCAGACCAGGCGCGCCCGCCGAGTGGTCAGATTCACCTCGAAACCGGACACACCCGGCTGAGCCGCCAGCCCGCGCTCGCAGCGGCGCACACAGGCGCCGCAGTGCAGCCCTTCCAGCACCAGGGCCACTTCGCGCAGCCCGTCGTCGCGCTCGCTGGCGAAGCGACGTTGCACCTCGGGATGATCATAGACGTCGAGCTGCTGGCCAGCCCCTTGCGGATTGGCCATCGAATCGATCAGCGCGGACATGGCGGTCGCTCCCACTCAGCCGGGCAACAGCGTGGTGCTGACCCGCTCCGGCAAGGCCAGACGGCCGACCAGCCGCCAGCTGGCATCCGCCGGCTCCAGCACGATCCGCCAATAACCCTGACGCGGAACACCGATGACGCCACTGAGTCCACCGTGCATGTCACGGTACAGCTCGCTCTGCAAGTCCTTGCGGGCCCGGGTCGGGTGGACCAGGCGCAGCGTGGCCTGCTGCGGTTCGGCGGCCTCCACCAGCACCCGCACCGTGCCCGCCTCCGGATAGAAGATGAAGTCGGCCCGCAGGCCCATGGCTTCGGCCTGGCGCTGCACCGCCAGATTCCGGTTCAAGGCCAGCCCTTCCTTGTAGTAGTTGTCGACCACCAGCCCGTCGGGGTCGGCGATCGCCGCCAGAATCAGCAAACCGCTGGTGACGATCGATGAGGCCGGCAGGGCGATCAACACCCAGGGCCAGAATTGGCGATACCAAGGCATGAGATGGTCTCCTATTGCGTCACCGGGCCGAGAAACCGGGCGCTGGTCTCGACCCGCAGGGCCGGGTCGTCGATGGCTTCCAGGGTGAATACCACTTCGGAACTCGGGCTGCGCAGTTCGAAGGGATCGATTTGCAGACTGAGCGGCACGCTCAACACCTCGCCCGGCGCCACCCGGTACTCGCTGCGGTCGCTGATCAACTCCAATCCCTCCAGACCGCTGACGCTGAGCCGGTAGACATGCTCGCGCTGGTCCTTGTTGAGGATCTTGAGTTCGTAGACATTACTGACCAGGCCCATTTCGACGGTTCGGTACAACACATTGCGATCCCGCAGCACGTCCAGTTCCAGCGGGGTGCGCAGGGTGATGGAGATGATCAGACCGGTCAGCAGGGCCAGCAGCAGCAGGGCGTAAATGATGACCCGTGGCCGCAGGATCCGCACCGGCCTGCCCTGCAAGGCGTTCTCCGTGGTATAGCGGATCAGCCCCTTGGGGTAGTTCATCTTGTCCATGACCTGATCGCAGGCATCGACGCAGGCCGCGCAGGCGATGCACTCGTATTGCAGACCCTTGCGGATGTCGATGCCGGTCGGGCAGACCTGCACGCACAGGGTGCAGTCTATGCAGTCGCCCAGCCCCTGGCTCCGGGGGTCCGGACCGCGCTTGCGCGAACCGCGCGGCTCGCCGCGCGCTTCGTCATAGGAGATGATCAGGGTGTTGTTGTCGAACATGGCGCTCTGGAAGCGCGCGTAAGGGCACATGTACAGACACACTTGTTCGCGTAACCAACCGGCATTGCCATAGGTGGCGAAGCCGTAGAACAGCACCCAGAACGCTTCCCAGCCGCCGGTGTCCAGCACCAGCACCCGGGGAAACAGTTCGCGGATCGGTACGAAATAACCGACGAAGGTAATGCCGGTATACAGTGCGTAGACGATCCAGATCGCATGCTTGCCGCCCTTGATGGCGAACTTGCGGGTCGTCCAGGGCGCCTTGGCCAGCTTCATCTGCTGGTTGCGATCACCCTCGATCTTGCGCTCGATCCACAGAAAGGTCTCGGTCCAGACCGTTTGCGGGCAGGCATAGCCGCACCATAGCCGCCCGGCCAGCGCCGTGAAGAAGAACAGCGACAGCGCGGCGATGATCAGCAGCGCGGCCAGAAAGAAAAAATCCTGCGGCCAGAAAGTGATGCCGAACAGGTGGAACTGACGCGCCGGCAGATCGAACAGCACCGCCTGGCGACCGCCCCAGTTCACCCAGGGCAAGCCGTAATAGATACCCAACAGCGCTACCACGGCCAGCACCCGCAAATTGGCGAACAGACCGTGCACTTCGCGCGGGTAGATATTCTCGCGCTTCTTGTAGAGAAACTGCTGGACCTCCTGGTCCAGTACGGCTTCGCCCTTGCGGGGTCGCCGGCCAGCCTTGCCAGCCTCGGTCATCGGAGATTACCGACCCTCCAGCGACAGTCCATAGATATAGGCGGCCAGCACATGCACCCGATCCTCGCCGAGAAATTCCCCGAACGCCGGCATCACACCGTGCCGGCCATTGACGATGGCATAACGGATGGCGCCGCGGGAGCCACCGTACAACCAGCTGTCATTGGTCAGATTGGGCGCGCCCAGGGCCGGATTGCCCGTGCCGTCGGCCATGTGGCAGGCGGCGCAGATCTGTTCGAACTTGGTCCTGCCGGTAGTGTCGGCCGGGGGCGCGACCATGCCACTCAGACTCATCACGTACTGCACGACCCCGTCGATTGCCTGATCATCGCCGATCGCGGCGCCCAGGGCCGGCATGACACCTTGGCGACCGTTCAGTATGGTGGTCCTGATCTGCTCCGGCGCGCCGCCCCAGTTCCATTCGCCATCGGTGAGATTGGGGAAACCCAGGGCGCCCCGGGCATCCGAACCATGGCATTGCGAACAATAGGTCGCGAACAGCCGCTGGCCGACCCGGCGGCCTTCAGTGTCTTGGCCGAGTTCCTCGATATTCTGCTCGGCATAGCGGGCGAAGATCGGCCCGAAGCGCTCTTCGGCCCGAGCCCGTTCATCCCGATACTGTCCCTCCTGGGTCCAGCCCAGCAGGCCGGGGAAATTGCCCAGCCCCGGATACAGCAGCAGATAGATCAGGCCGAAGATGATGGTCAGGTAGAACATCCACAGCCACCAGCGTGGCATCGGATTGTTGTACTCGGCCAGTTGCCCGTCATCGCAGGTATGTCCGGTCAGTTCGCCAACCGGCGCCTCGCCCGGGCGCGGTTTGGCGGTCCAGCGAATTAATAACCAGTAACCGACCAGGTGGGCCAGGGTGACGATGGCGACGAACCAGCTCCAGAATGTACTCATCGGCGCTCTCCGTTGGTCTTGTCATGGCTGGACGCATCGTCCTCGCCTTCCGGCCTCACCCCATCGCCGCTGAACGGCAAACGGGCGGCTTCGTCGAAGTCTTTCTTGCGACGACTGCTAAAGGCCCAGACCGTGATGCCGATGAACAGCACCAGCAACACGACCGTGAACCAGCTGTGAAACAGGGCCATCATGGGATCACCTCAACGGTACGGCGGTGCCCAGCACCTGCAGATAGGCGATCAGCGCCTCCATCTCGGTCCTGCCTTGCACGGCCTCTTGCGCGCCGGCGATGTCCTCGTCGGTGTAGGGTACGCCGAAGGTACGAAAGGCTCTAAGCTTGCGGGCGGTCAACCGACCGTCCAGCACCCGGTCCTCCAGCCAGGGATACCCCGGCATGATGGACTCCGGCACCACATCGGTTGGATTGATGAGGTGAACCCGGTGCCACTCGTCGCTGTAGCGCCCGCCGACCCGGGCCAGATCCGGTCCGGTGCGCTTGGACCCCCACAGAAAGGGATGCTCCCAGACGAACTCGCCAGCCACCGAGTAGTTACCGTAGCGCTCGGTCTCGGCCCGGAACGGGCGGATCATCTGCGAATGGCAGTTGTTGCAACCCTCGCGAATGTAAATGTCTCGCCCCTCCAGTTGCAACGCGGTATAGGGTTGCAGACCCTCGACCGGTTCGGTGGTTTGCTCCATGAAGAACAACGGCACGATCTCGACGATCCCACCGATGATCACCACCGCCAGGATTAGGGCCGCCAGCAGGCCGACATTGGTTTCAACCTTCTCATGCCCGCTGGCGCTGCCGTTACCGTGATGCGTGTCGCTCATACTCTCGTCTCCCTCAAGCGGTCTGGGGGATCGGCGCCTCAACCGGCTTGACACCGAAGATGGTCCGCCACGTGTTATAAGCCATCACCAGCATGCCGGCCAGGAAGAACAGGCCACCGATGAAGCGGATCACATAGTAGGGATAGTTCGCCCGCACGCCCTCGACGAAACTGTAGGTCAGGGTACCGTCCGGGTTGACCGCACGCCACATCAGCCCCTGCATGACCCCGGCGATCCACATCGAGGTGATGTACAGCACGATGCCGATGGTAGCTACCCAGAAGTGCACCTCGATCAGCTTGATGCTGTGCATCTCGGTCTTGCCGAACAGGCGGGGGATCAGGAAGTATATCGCGCCGATCGAGATCATCGCCACCCAGCCCAGGGCGCCGGAGTGGACGTGACCGACAGTCCAGTCGGTGTAGTGCGACAGGGCGTTGACCGTCTTGATCGACATCATCGGCCCTTCGAAGGTGGACATGCCATAGAACGACAACGACACGATCAGAAAGCGCAGAATCGGGTCGGTGCGCAGTTTATGCCAAGCCCCCGACAGGGTCATGATCCCGTTGATCATCCCGCCCCAGCTGGGCGCCAGCAGGACCAGCGACATCACCATGCCCAGCGACTGGGTCCAGTTGGGCAGCGCCGTATAATGCAGGTGATGCGGTCCGGCCCAGATGTAGAGCGAGATCAGCGCCCAGAAGTGAACGATGGACAGCCGGTAGGAATAGACCGGCCGCTCGGCCTGGCGTGGCACGAAATAGTACATCATGCCGAGAAAACCGGCTGTGAGGAAAAAGCCCACCGCGTTATGGCCGTACCACCATTGAATCAGGGCATCCATCGCCCCCGGATAGACCGAGTAGGACTTCCAAAGGCTGACCGGCAGAGCGGCGCTGTTGACCACGTGCAGCATGGCGATGGTCAGGATGAAGCCACCGTAGAACCAGTTGGCGACGTAGATGTGCTTGACCCGGCGCTTGGCGATGGTGCCGAAGAACACATAGGCATAGGTCACCCAGACCACGGTGATCAGGATGTCGATCGGCCACTCCAGTTCGGCGTATTCCTTGCTGGAGGTAATCCCCAGCGGCAGGGTGATCGCGGCCGCCACGATGACCGCCTGCCAGCCCCAGAACACGAAGCCCGCCAGTCCATCGCTGATCAGCCGGACATGACTGGTCCGCTGCACCACGTAGAACGAGGTGCACATCAGGGCCGAGCCGCCGAAGGCGAAGATCACGGCATTGGTGTGCAAAGGCCGCAAGCGGCCGTAGGTCAGCCAGGGAATGTCGAAATTCAGGGCTGGCCAGGCCAGCTGGGCGGCGATCCATACCCCGACCGTCATGCCGACGATTCCCCAGATCAGCGTAGCGATCGCGAACTGGCGCACGACCTTGTCGTTATAGGTTACTGGTGCAGCAGACATAGCCAACCTCTCACTGTGCTATCGGCGCTAGGCTACTGGCAAACCTTGGACTGGATTTTGATCCAGGTCAAGGAAAGACCAGAAAGCGTAGCCATCCAATGATGCTTTTGTCGCAGCGCACAACTTGCTAGGATTGAGCGCACTCTTCACCCTGATGCAGCAAGCACTATCATAGCGGTCTTCCAGCGATGCTCCAAACTCATACGGACGCCTCGGTCCGCCAGCGCTTTTCCCGACCCGGCAGCGAACTCAAGATTCTGCTGCTGGAAAACATCGACGCCAGCGCCGTCGCGACTTTTGCCGATGCCGGTTTCGTCCGCATCGAGCAGCACGCCAAGTCCCCGGACCGGGCCGAGTTGCCGGCCCTGGTCCGCGACGCCCACTATATCGGCATTCGCTCGCGCACTCTACTGGATGTTGACCTGATCGCGGCCGCCCCGGAGCTGCGCGGCATCGGCTGTTTCTGCATCGGCACCAACCAGGTCGATCTGGAGGCCGCCCGCGAACGCGGCATCCCGGTGTTCAATGCGCCGTTCTCCAACACCCGCTCGGTCGCCGAACTGGTGCTCGCCGAAGCCATTCTGTTGCTGCGCGACATTCCGCGCAAGAATGCCAACGCGCACCACGGCATCTGGCGGAAATCCGCCAGCGGCGCGTTCGAGGTGCGGGGCAAGAACCTGGGCATCGTCGGCTACGGCCATATCGGTACCCAGATCGGGCTGCTGGCCGAAGCCCTGGGCATGCGGGTGTTCTTCCACGATGTCCAGACCAGGCTGGCGCTGGGCAATGCCACCCCGGTGCGCAGCCTGAATGCCCTGCTGGCGCAGGTCGATGTCGTCACCCTGCATGTGCCCGAAGCGCCGGACACGGTCGATCTGATCGGTACCGAAGAGCTGGCCAGGATGCGCCCCGGCGCGATCCTGATCAATGCCTCGCGCGGCACCGTGGTCGATATCCAGGCCCTGGCCGAGGCCTTGGCCTCAGGGCATCTGCGCGGCGCCGCCATCGATGTGTTCCCGCACGAGCCGCCATCCAACGAGCATGTTTTCGAGTCGCCGCTGCGCGCCTTCGACAATGTGATCCTGACCCCACATGTCGGCGGCAGCACCGAGGAGGCCCAGAACAGCATCGGCGTCGAGGTGGCCGAGAAGCTGGTCAAGTTCAACCGCAACGGCTCCACCCTGTCGGCGGTGAACTTCCCCGAAGTGTCCCTGCCGGTCCACCGGGGTACCTACCGGCTGCTCCACATCCACCGCAACCAGCCCGGCGTGCTGGCCGCCATCAACACGGTGTTCTCCGCTTCCGGCATCAATATCGCCGGCCAGTATCTGCAAACCGATGCCCGGCTGGGCTATGTGGTGATCGATTTCGACATCGACGACAGCTTCGATACCGACAAGCTGGAGGCCCTCAAGCGCATCGACGGTACCCTGCGAGCACGCATCGTCAGCCGCTGAGCGCCGCCCGGCGCCGCAGCCGGTACCACTGGGACAGGTACACCAGCGCGTACAGCGTCACCCCCAGGATATCGGTGAACCAGTTCGGCTGGATCAGCATGAAGGCCACCGCCAGCAGCACCAGTCGCTCCGGCAGGATGGTCCAGGTTCGGACGAAACCCTGGACGCCGGCCGCGAAGGCCAGCATGCCCACCAGGGCGCTGGCGAAGATGTGCAAGATGTTCATCCAGCCATCGACATCGATCTGCAACAGCTGGGTGTTGAAGATGAACATGAACGGCAGGATGGCGGTGCGCATATCATAGATGAACCCCTGCACCCCGGTCCGGATCGGGTCGCTGCGGGCGATGCCGGCCGCGGCATACGCGGCCAGCCCCACCGGCGGGGTATCGTCGGCCAGGATGCCGAAGAAGAACACGAACAGATGGGCGGCCAGCAGCGGGATGCCGAAGCCGAATTCATTGCCCAGATTGTAGATCACCGGCGCGGTCAGGGTAGCCATGACCACGTAATTGGCCGTGGTCGGCAGGCCCAGGCCCAGGATCAGGCTGGTCACCGCCGTGATCAGCAGCACGATGACGAACTGGGTGGTATTACCGAAGGCCTGCGCATCGCCGCCCAGGAACTCCACCAGCGGCAGGGTGAGCAGGCCGATGCCGGCGGCCATGGAAGCGCTGATGATCTGGATGATCTCGGTCAGCCGCAGCCCGACCCCGGTCTGGCTGACCGAACCGACAATGATGCCGGCCGCCGCCACCGCCACGGCGATGCCCACCATATTGCGCGCGCCGGCGAGCAAGCCATGGAACAAGGTCGCTACGCCATGCCCCAGCGCCGGCAGCAGCGGGCGCCGTTCCAGCCAGGCCTTGATCGGTTCCTGGATCAGCATCAGCGCCGCCAGCGAGAAAATGGCCACCATCACCGCATAGCCCGGGGTGCGCCGTTCGATCACCAGGTAATAGACCAGCACGACCACCGGTATCAGGAAGTGGATCCCGCCGATGAAGGTCTTCCAGCGCGGTGGCAGTTCGCTGCGGGGGATACCATACAGGCCGAGCTTGAGCGCTTCCAGATGCATGATGTAAAACAGCGCGAAATAGGCCACGAAGGCCGGGATCACCGCCGCCCGAACCACCTCGATATAGGGCACGCCCACGAACTCGGCGATGATGAAGGCCGCCGCTCCCATGACCGGCGGCATCAGCTGGCCGTTGGTGGACACCGCTACCTCGCAGGCAGCGGCCTTGTGGGCCGGATAGCCGGTGCGTTTCATCAAGGGGATGGTGAAGGTACCGGTGGTCACCACATTGGCCAGCGAGGACCCGGAGACCATGCCGGTCATCCCCGAGGCCACCACCGCCGCTTTGGCCGGTCCGCCGCGCAGATGGCCGAGAAAGGAATTGGCCACGTCGATGAAATACTTGCCGGCCCCGGCCTTGTCCAGCATCGAACCGAACAGCACGAACAGAAACACAAAGGCGGTGGACACGCCCACGGGCACGCCGAAAATACCCTCGATGGTCACGTACTGCTGGCTGATGGCACGTTGCAGGCTGGCACCGCGATGGGCCAGCAGATCGGGCATCCACTCGGCCAGCCAGGGCATGGCGCCGCGCGGACCGGTCAGCTGGTAGAGGAAAAACACTCCGGCGATCACCGCCAGGGCCGGCCCCAGGCTGCGCCGGGTGGCCTCCAGCAGCAGCAGCATGAACAGCAGGCCGATCCAGATCTCGCGACTGATGGCCAGACCCTGCCGGGCCTGCAAGCCATGGTAGTCGAACACCAGATACAGCGCACCCAAGCCCGCCAGCAGGGCGAACAGCAGGTCGAACCAGGGGATGCGGTGGATCTGATCCAGCCGCAGCGAGACCAATACCGCAGCGGCCAGCCCCAGCCCGCTCAGTCCAGCGAGCCAGCCGGGCACCGGCCACGGACCGACCTCGCCCAGCAGCATCAGCGCCGTATAGCCCACCCCCCAGCTGATGCCACCGAGTACCACCAGCTGAAACGCGGTGGGTCTGCGCTGCGCGCGAACGGCCGGGAATACCAGAAACGCCAAGGTGATGCCGAAAAAGACGTGGATCGCGCGCTGCATGATGACATCCACCGCCAGCACGCTGGCCACGCCGAGCTGGAACAGCGACCAGGTCAGGGCCAGACCGAGGATGGTCCAGCGCAGCACGCCGGTCGGCACGCGCGCACCGGTTTCGACCTCCTCGACCAGCTGGCGCGCCTGCCGGGCGGCTTCCTGGTCGAGTTCCCGCTCCGGGTCGGACGCTTGGCGCGCAGGGTTATCGGCCATCGCGCGCTCAGACCAGCGGAAAAATGCCGGGACCCTTCCGGGACCCGGCGATGGCCGTGTTCACCACACGCTTAGAGCAGGCCGGCCTCCTGGTAAGCGCGCTCGGCGCCGGGGTGCAGCGGCGCCCCGAGACCACCGAGGAAGTCTTCGGCGGTGAGGTAGTTGAGCGCCGGATGGGTCTGGGTGAAGCGCTCCAGATTGTCGAGTATCGCCTTGGTCACGTTGTACGCGACTTCCTCGTCCAGGGCCTCGGTGGTGACGAACAGCGCCTTCACCCCGAACAGGGTGATGGCCTCGTCCTGGCCGCGGTAGGTACCGGCCGGAACCTCGGTGAAGGCGAAATACGGAAACTGCTCGACCAGGCTCTGGAACTCGGGCTCGTTCAGGGGCACGAACACCACGTCCCGGGTGGTGCTGATGTCCTGCAAGGCCGCGCCACCGATGCCTATGGTGTAGAAGAAGCAATCCACCCGCCGGTCGCGCAGGAAATCCACCCCTTCCGCCGCGGTCAGGCTCTCGGCCTGGAAGTCATCGATGCCGATCCCCAGCGCGGCTAGGGACTGCTCGACGGTGAAGCGGATGCCGGAACCCGGATTGCCGATATTGACCCGCTTGCCGACGATATCGCGCACTGTGCTCACCCCCGCCTCACGATCGCAGACCAGATGCAGCGGCTCGGCGTGCAAGCCCATCACGGTACGCAGTGAGCTGACGGCTTCGCCCTCGAAACCGGCCTGTCCTTCATAAGCCTGGAACACCACATCGGACTGGGCCAGGGCCAGATCCAGCTCGCCGGCGGCCAGAGCCCGGACATTGAACGCCGAACCACCGGTGGCTTCGACCGTGGCGCGCAGACCGACATCGGCCTGATTGATGATTTGCGCCGTGGCTCCGCCCACAGGGTAGTAAATGCCGACCACGCTGGCCGTGCCTATGGTCAGGAATTGGCGTTGCGCCAATGCCGTCGTCGCAAGGCCCAGCGCCAGCACCAAGGATAGCAAGAGCACTCTTTTCATGATCTGTTCCTCCTCACGGATGCATCAAGGCCCTGACAAGGTTGTGCCCGGGCCGTAGTCAGGCTACCCCCGGCATGCGGGTGTGTCAAATTTACTACAAGCGGTCCGCGACCGGGTCCGGAGCCGCGCGGCGAGCGCGGCGGTGAATCGCCACCCTGGCCGCGGTAGCGATCAGAGTCGTCCTGACGTACCATTTACCGAACAAACGCCGGACCGGCATCGTGGTGTCGGTCCATCGGTCTGGACTGAAAGATGAACCCCTGAAATCAACCCTTGCTCAGGAGACCCGAGACCCATGTACCGTGTTCTTGCTTTCACCACCCTGTTCATCGGTTCAACGGCCTTGGCCAGCACCTTGCAGTGCGGCGACCAGACTATCAGCATCGATCACGACGGCGATCACCTGCGCTTGACGATCGGCGACGAGACCTTCGAGATGCAGCAGGTCGTCTCGGCGTCCGGGGCCAGGTACCAAGCGCTGGATGACCCGTCCACCAGGTTCTGGAGCAAGGGGGAGAATGCCCTGCTCGAAGTCCGTGGGGAAAGCTATCCGGAATGCACCCCTCCTGGTGCGACAGCGTTTCGCGCCACCGGCAACGAACCGGGTTGGCGGCTGGACATCGGCAATGATGAGCTGACTTTGTCGGCCAACTACGGTGAAACCCGCATCGAGGCACCGATACCCGAGGCCGAGACCACGGACGACTCCACCCGCTATCTGGTCGATGCCGACGGCCAGGCGCTGACGGTGACGATTTTCGAGCGGCTCTGCACCGACACCATGAGCGGCATGCCACACCCGAACACCGTGACCTTGGTACTCGACGGTGAGGAACTCAACGGCTGCGGCGGCGATCCCGCGATACTGCTGCGCGGGGTCGAATGGGTGGTGGAGGACATCGACGACGGCGGCATCGTTGACAACTCGCGCGCGACCCTGGAATTCGGGGACGAGGATAGAATCAGCGGCGCGGCGTCCTGCAACCGTTTCATGGGTGGCTATTCCCTGAGCGGCGAGGGACTGACGCTGTCGCAGATGGCGACGACCATGATGGCCTGCGATCAGGCACTGATGACCCAGGAACTCCGGTTCCTGGAGATCCTGGGCAGCGTCCAGCGCTTCGAGCTGAGCGACGATGGTGCGCTGGTGCTGCACGGCAGCGACGGGCGCACGATCACGGCGCGACGCTCCTGATGCCCGCAGGTGTCCGCACAGCACACCTCAGGCCGTAACTGGTGGCAGCGCCTCGGCCAGGCCATACTCAGCCCGCGGGTCGATGACGCGGAACTGAACGCGCGCCTGGGCGAGGCCCGGCAGCGGTTGCCGGTACCGGTGATCTGGCTGCTGGGCAAGAGCCAAGCCGGCAAGACCTCCATCATCCGGACCCTGACCCGGCGCGCGGATGCCGAGATCGGCGACGGTTTCCGGCCCTGCACCCGGTACTCGCGGGTCTACGATTTCCCCGATGCCACCCTGCCGCTGCTGCGATTTCTCGACACTCGCGGGCTGGGCGAGGTGGACTACCGGCCGGATGAGGACTTGAACCGGTTCCGCGATCAGGCCCATCTGCTGATGGTGGTGATGAACGCCATGGACCAGGCCCAGGGGCCGGTGCTGGACGCCCTGGTCGCGATCCGCGAGGCGCGGCCCGACTGGCCGCTGCTCCTGGCCCAGACCACGCTGCATCAGGGCTATCCGGACCCGGGGTTCGAGCATATCCGACCCTACCCCTACGACCGCGACCCCTGGCCGGCGACACTGCCTACCGATCTCACCCGCTCCCTGCTCGCCCAGCGCCGGATGCTGGGCGATCCACGAGCCGTGGCCATCGATTTCACCTTACCCGAGGACGGCTACGAGCCGGTGGATTACGGCCTGGATGCGCTGTGGACGGCCATCGAGACCGCTCTGCCGCTGGGACTCGAACCGCTGCTACGCGATGCCGCGCCGCTGGACGATCTGTACGGTCGGGCGGCCGAGCCGGCTATTCTGGCGCATGCGCTCACCGCCGGCAGCCTGGATCTGGTACCGGTGCCGGGGGTGAGCGTGCCGCTGGTACTGGCCGTGCAGGCGCGGCTGTGCCATGTGCTGGCCGAGCTGTACGGTCAACCCCTGGACGCCCACCGCTGGGCCGGGATCGGCGCCAGCCTGGGCACCGGGTTCGCGGTCCGACTGGGTGGCCGGCAACTGCTCAAGCTGGTGCCGATCTATGGCCCGCTACTGGCGGCCCTGACCACCGGCGCCGCCACCTATGCCCTGGGCAAGGTCCTGGTTTATTACTTCGGTACCTTGCGGCGCGGCGCTACTCCCGATCCCGCCGTGCTCCGCCGCACCTATGCCGAGGAGTTCGCCCGCGGTCGGGAGCGCCTGCGCGAGCTGCTGAACCGGCGTCGATCATGATCAAGCCCACGCTGCTCGGGGTCGTACTGCTGTTGATCGCCGCCCTCCCCTGGCTGCTGCTGCTACCCTTGGGCCTGCTCTGGCTGTGGCAGCACGACGGCCTGCTATGGTGGATGGGCGGTGCCGTGTTCATCAGCCTGGGTGCCTGGCTGGCGCGCGGCTGGTGGCGCCAGGGCGAGACCGTGAGCAAGCCGGGCATCGGCCCCGACCCGCACTGGCCGAATCGCGACGAGGTAGTCTGGCAGACCATCGAAACCCGCGCCCGGGCCCTGCAACTGGGCGACTATCCGCTGGACCCGCGGCTGCCGCACCGGCTGCTCGACCTGGGCCTGATCACTATCCGCGAGGTAGCGGCCCACTACTACCCGGATACCCGCGAACCCGAGTTGCAAGTACCGCTGCCCCATGTGCTGCTGACCACCGAGCGGGTCTGCCGCGACCTGCGCCGGCTGACCGACTACGTGCCGCTCAGCCACCGGATCACCCTGGCCCAGTGGAAACGCGCCCCGGGGCTGATGAAGCTGGTCCAGCTCTACGATGTCTGGCGGCTGGCGCGGCTGGTACTCAATCCGGCCGCCGCGCTGGCCACCGAAGCGCGCGCCGCCCTGCAAGGGAAATTGCTGAATCGGAGCCGCGACGAGCTGATGCTGTGGCTGTTGCAGGAATTCGTCAAGGGCACCGGGCGGCACGCCATCGATCTCTACAGCGGCCGACTGCTGCTGGACGACACCCCGGTCACAACAGCGCTGGGTGAAGCGGAACCCGGCCCGGCATCAGCCGCCGAGGAGCCGTTCCGGGTGCTGGTCGCCGGTCAGGTCAGCAGTGGCAAGTCCAGCCTGATCAACGCCCTGTTCGGCGAACTGCGCGCCGACACCGATGTGCTCGCCCACACCACCGGCTTCGTCCGCTACACGCTGGAGCGCGACGGCCTGCCGGCGGCCGTGATTCTGGACAGCCAG
>CAYMHN010000026.1:0-14083 GCA_964390235.1 uncultured Candidatus Competibacteraceae bacterium | reverse complement strand
CTACACGACGCTCTTCCGATGATCGGAAGAGCGTCGTGTAGGGAAAGAGTGTAACCTGACCGCCACCCCGGACCCGAATACCGAATTAGCCAATATCGTGCTCGACACGACGATAGCCGGGGTCGGCATCCAGGCCACGGCCATCGCGATTCTCAACGAGCAGGACATCGCGGCCGACGAGTCCGACATTTCGGTCAACGCCCTGCGCATCACCATAACTCTCACGGCTACCCTGCTCGCGGTGGAACTGACCCAGGACCTGGAAATCATCGTGGCCCGATCCCGGGCGGGTTTCATCAATTGCAACACGGTCGACCTGGAGATCGCCAAGACCACCGACCTGGGCGGCGAGAACGCCACGGTCGGCGAGCCCTTCAACTACACCGTGACCATCACCAACTCCGACGCGGTGAACGAAGCCACCGCGGTGGCGTTCACCGACCAGCTGCCGGCGGAAGTCGACTTCGATGCATTCGGAACCATCACCGGCGGCGGTGATTGCGAGTATGACGCGGACAACCACACCATCATCTGCCAGTGGCTGACGATACCGGCGGATACTAGCGTGTCGGCGACCTATCAGGTGACCCCCAATACCGCGACGGCACCGGATGCCGCCAGCAACATCGCGGTCGTGACCACCGGGGACGAGGACCCGGAACCCGATAACAACAGCGCCAGCGTGGACGTGATCATCGAACCGACGGAAAATCAGGCCGACCTGGCGATCGAGAAGGACGTTTCGGCCACCGAGGTGACGGTGGGCGAGGAGTTCAGCTATACCCTCACGGTGACCAACAACGGGCCGGATACCGCCATCCTGGTCGTCGTCACCGACACCCTCCCGGCCCAGGTGCAGTTCGTTTCGGCGACCCCCGAGGGAGCCTGCACCGAGACGGCCGGGGTGGTCAGCTGCGAGCTGGGCAATCTGGCCGATCAAGAAGAGGTAATCATCGTGCTGACGGTGCTGGCGGTCAGCGCCGGTACCGCCAGCAACACGGCCACGGTGGACGCCGCTTCGACCGACCCGAACCCGGATGACAATACCGCGGGCCCGGTCGACACCACCATCCAGCCCCCGCCCGATCTGAGCGTGACACTGGCCGGCCCCACCACCGGGGTGGTCGGCGATCCCGCCGAGTACACGGCGACCGTGACCAACAACCTCGACGAAACAGTGGAAGACGTAGAACTGGTCATCGAGATCCCAGACGGCATGAGCCTCGACGAGGGCTCGGTCAGTGCCACCGGAGGTGGCATCTGCACGATCGCTTCGATCACCTGCAACTGGGACTCGATCGCCGGCGACGGCAGCGTGGTCGTGAGCTTCACGCTGATCCCGAACATGGTCGGCCCGCAGCTGCTGGAAGCCACCGTCGGCACCGAAGCCGACGGCGATCTGGACAGCGATCAGCTGACGATATCGATTCTCGCCGCTACCGGACGCGGCGATCCTCGCGCCATCCCGACGCTGAGCTTCTACGGCATGCTGGTATTCCTTCTGCTGCTCGGCTTCCTGGTGCTGCGCGGCGGCCGGGTGAACCATCGCTGACAGCCTGAAAGCGGATTGAGCCGCAGGACGCGGCGCCCCGTCTTCGCTGCTGCTCGATCACGCCACCGACCCCGGACGGCGTGATCGAGCGGCGCGGACCGCGTTACGGCGTGGCCTGATGACCAGTAACGATTCATACTGAAATTTAAAGATCCACGAAACGATTAGCGATGAGCGAACCCGAAAATCTCACCCTGGTCATGCTGCGCCGTATCGACGAGAAACTCGATACCCTGATCCAGAACTTCGCCGATCTACGCGAACGTGTCGCTTCCCTGGAAGGACAGGCCGCGGGACTGCGCGCGGTCCTGGCACGGCTCGACCTGCGCGTGGACCGCATCGAAACCCGCCTGGGTCGTATCGAACGCCGGCTGGAACTCAGTAACACCGTCGATTGAGCACGTCAGTGCACCTGCAACTGCTGGCGCAGGGATTCGGCCGTGACCGGTGAGACGTAGTACACCCCGTCGACGATGACCGTGTGGTCCTCGTTCCACTTGGTCGAATCGTAATCCCAGCCGATCAAATGCGCTGCCTTGCTGTCGTCACCCAGCACCCGCCGCAGCTTGCGGGTCACCACGCTCTGGAAGTACGACAGCGTATGCCAGTCGCTGTCGCCGTTGGCGGCCAGCAGCTCCCGCATCCGCACCCGACCGTCCGGGCTGGCGGCAAATACCTTGAGCCGCTTGCGGTGTTCCTCGCTCAAGCCATGCAGCACCTGCAGCACCTGCTCCGGTGTCAGATCGGTGGGCTGGCGCCAGCGGTAGCGCGACTTCTTCACCACCTTGGCCGGTTCCAGCCGCTGGCCGGCGAACACGCTGAGCAATTCCTGCCGGGTCTCCGCCGACAGCCGATGGAAATCGTTGCTATCGATGACGAGTTGCATGGTGGATTCTCCTCCGTTGTGGCCGATATCCAATAAGTGTAGTACCGATGGACCGGAGTCTGAAGACCGCGCGCCCAGGGCGATCGTGCTATCCGGTCCGGCAACGGCTCAATGGCCTGCTGGTGCGGTCGGCGCGCTGCGCGGGCAACAATGTCGCTCTATTCAATCCCGACCTGCTGAGTCGCGTCCGCGAGCGCTGCTACCTGAGCTATCGGTACCGACCTGGCGATCCGCAAGTGCAGGTCGAGCGCGAGCCGGGCAAGCGGTATCTCAGCATCGATCCGCGCTTTTTCGAAAGAAGGTGACGTTTCGAACCCGGATGGCACGTCCGGGTTCCGGGAGGGATGGCTGGGTGAGGTGCGGCTGCCGGGTCGCCCGGGTGAAACTCCCCTGGCTGGCCACGGTGTGAAAGACCCGCAACTGGGCATGGTTGATCGGCATGACCGATATGAGTCATCAGCATTATCGATTGGATTTATGGTAGCGCCGAGGCTATAACATGCCAATCCGACCGACAGGGTTTCAATGCATGACCGACACTCCTTCTACAACTCGCTGTTCGTGGCCACGCTGACCACGGTGATCACCGTGGTTCTGGCCTTCGTCTTCGCCTATGCCTTGCAGCGCAGTTGCATGCCGTTCAAGGGCCTGTTCAAGTCGATCGCCATGGTGCCCATACTGGTACCCTCGTTGTTGCCGGGCATCGGGCTGATCTATCTGTTCGTCAACGCCATGACCACGGTCTCGGCGGTGGTCTTCCTCTATTCGACGCGGACCACCCTGGCCTCGGTGGCGGTGCTCAATATGGACGATGCCGGACAGCTGCCTTCGGCCGCCGCCATGGGGATGATGATCTTCTACACCAATCTGGCCGCCCGCGGCCTGCACCGCCGCACCCAGGCCTGGCGTCAGCGCTGACCCGCTAGCGGGCCGGATTGGCCTGGTACCACTGGTAGGTAAGGTTCAATCCGGCCGCCAGTTCGGTCCGCGACTGCCAGCCCAGCCGGTGGATCCGACTGACATCCAGCAGCTTGCGCGGAGTCCCGTCCGGCTTGTCGGTATCGAAACGCAGCTCGCCCCGAAACCCGACCACCTCGGCAATCCGTTCGGCCAGTTTGCGGATACTCAGATCCACACCGGTACCGACATTGAGATGATTGAGTCCGTCCCCGGCAACCGCCCGGAACTGCTCCTCGGGCAGTGCCAGCACCCGCACGCAGGCCTCGGCCAGATCATCGACATAGAGAAACTCGCGCCTGGCCCGGCCCGTGCCCCAGACCGTGACCTGATCGTCACCCGCGGCCTTGGCTTCATGAAACCGGCGCAACAGAGCGGGGATGACATGGCTGTCGGTCGGGTGAAAATTGTCGCCCGGTCCGTACAGATTGGTCGGCATCAGACTGCGATAATCACGACCGTACTGGCGCCGATAACTGTCGCATAGCGCCAGACCGGCGATCTTGGCGATGGCATAAGGCGCATTGGTCGGTTCCAGCGGACCGCTGAGCAGATAGTCCTCGCGGATCGGCTGCGGACAGTGCTTGGGATAGATGCAGGAACTGCCGAGAAACAGCAGCGACTGGACACCGGCCCGATGTGCGGCGTGGATCAGATTGGCCTCGATCATCAGGTTGTCGTAGAGAAACTCGGCCGGGTAGGTATTATTGGCATGGATGCCACCGACCCTGGCGGCGGCGATGATTACCGCATCCGGGGCACTGGCGGCGAGAAACCGTTCCACCGCCGCCTGCTCGCGCAGTTCCAGCTCGGCATGGGAGGCCGTGATCAGCTGCTCATGTCCCGCCCGCCGCAATGCCCGGACGATGGCCGAACCGACCATGCCACGGTGTCCCGCGACCAGGATCCGGCTCTCTGGCGACAAGCGGTGGCTGTTCATTCCAGGGGTTCGCCGCGGCCAATGGCATGATAATTCAACCCGTACTCGCGCAGCCGTTGCGGGTCATAGAGGTTGCGGCCATCGAACACCACGGGCGAGCGCAAGGTATCGCGAATCCGCTCGAAATCGGGGCTGCGAAATACCTTCCACTCGGTACAGATCGCCAGGGCATCGGCTCCTCGCAATGCGGCGTAAGCACTATCATGCAAGGTCAGATCTTCGCGCGATCCGTACAAGCGTCGGCACTCCCCGACCGCCTTGGGATCGAAGGCCTGTACCCGTGCGCCCGCCGCCCACAGCGCTTCCATCAGCGCACGGCTGGGCGCTTCCCGCATATCATCGGTATCGGGTTTGAAGGCCAGTCCCCAGAGGGCGATCACCTTGCCAGCCAGTTCGGCCTTGAAATAAGCACTGATCTTGCGAAACAGCAGGGTCTTCTGCAGGCCATTGCGGGCCTCAACCGCCTCCAGAATGGCCGGTGCCACGCCCGCCTCGGTCGAAGTACGGATCAATGCCTTGACGTCCTTGGGAAAACAGGAACCGCCATAACCACAACCCGGGTAGATGAAGTCGAAACCGATCCGCTGATCGGCGCCTATCCCCAGGCGCACCCGCTCGATATCGGCGCCGACCCGCTCCGCCAGTTGGGCCAGTTCATTGATGAAACTGATTTTGGTGGCCAGCATGGCATTGGCGGCATATTTGGTCAGTTCGGCGGAACGGATGTCCATGACCATCAGCCGATCGTGGTTGCGGTTGAAAGGGGCATACAGCTCGCGCAGCAGCGTGGCTACCCGGTCCGAATCGGTTCCGACCACGATCCGGTCGGGGCGGGTGAAATCGGCGACCGCCGCGCCTTCCTTGAGGAACTCGGGATTCGAGGCCACATCGAAATCGGGCGCCGAATCCCGTTCCGCCAAGGCCCTGCGCACCGTCTCACGAACCCGGTCCGCGGTTCCCACCGGCACGGTGGACTTGGTGACGATCACGGTGTAGCGGGTGATGTGCCCGGCGATGGTACGGGCGACGGTCAATACATGGCGCAGGTCCGCCGCGCCATCTTCATCGGGCGGGGTGCCGACGGCGATGAATTGCACCCTTCCATGGCTTGCCGCGGCAGCGGCATCGGTCGTGAACCGCAGGGTACCCGCGGCCAGGGCCTCATGCACGATGGCTTCGAGACCAGGTTCGTAAATGGGCACCTCGCCGCCTTGCAAACGGTCGATCTTGGCTTGATCAACATCGACACAGACCACATGATGCCCCACTTGTGCCAGGCAGGCGCCAGTTACCAGCCCCACATAGCCGCTACCCCAGACAGTCAGCCGCATATCAACTCCAGAAAATGTATCGTGATCGAGGCGACAACATATCGCATAATTTGACCCGTGACGTCACCTGAAGACGATTCAGAAGCACTGGGTCAGACGCCATGGCCCTCATGAAAATGCTTGATTACCGTCAAGATGGTTCATACTACTTCGAGGATTGCAAAGAAATGCAACAATGAATCGATTGGCGCATTATTTGCTTGTTATTGATACCTTGAAAATCTCACGATCCAGGATTCCATGTTTCCCGACAATCTGAACACCGCACAGAAACCGGTCCCCTCGGATCAGGTTCAGCCCGGAGGCGAAGCCAAACTGCCGGGAATCGCCAGGCTGATGCTGCGTCACCAGCTGCTCGACCGGGAGGCCTTGATCGAGGCTACCGAACAGTCTCGCCGTACCGATACCCCACTGCTCACCTATCTGTCCAAGAACAAGTTCATCTCGTCCTATGAAGTGGCCCGGTTGACCGCCGAAACCCTGGGTCTGCCGCTGATGGATCTGAGCGCTTTCAACCCGGACTACGCCCCCGGCGGACTGGTCTCCGAGAAGCTGATGCGGAGCCATCGCGCCCTGCCGTTATATCGGCGCGGCAACCGCTTGTTTCTGGCGATGTCGGATCCCACCGATCAGCACATTCAGCAGGATATCAAATTCCAGACCAAGCTCAATGTCGAGCCGGTAGTGGTGGTCGACGAACAGCTCACGGCCGCGCTGAATAAAGCACTGGACACACCCAATCAGGTCATCGAGGCGATACTCGAGGAAGGGCTGGACAACATCGAGTTCCAGGCCACCGACGAAGCTCTGCCCGGTGGGCGTATGGATGCCGAAGACGCCGCGGTCGATGCGCCGGTGGTGCGCTTCGTCAATCGGGTATTGCTGGATGCGATCAACACCGGCGCCTCGGACATCCATTTCGAGCCCTTCGAGGATAGTTACCGAGTACGCTACCGTCAGGACGGCCTGCTGCGCGAAATCACCCACCCACCCCTGGCCATGGCGCCACGGATCACGGCGCGGCTGAAAATCATGTCGCAACTCGATATCAGCGAGCGGCGCCGCCCTCAGGATGGTCGTATCCGGCTGCGCTTGTCCCGCCGACGCAAGGTCGATTTCCGGATCAGCTTCCTGCCCACTCTGTACGGCGAGAAAATCGTCCTGCGGATTCTGGAGACCGGGGAATCCCATGTCAATATCGATGCCCTGGGACTGGAGGACTTCCAGAAACAGCTCTACCTCGATGCCATAGGCCGTCCGCAAGGCATGATCCTGGTCACCGGTCCGACCGGTAGCGGCAAGACGGTTACCCTGTATTCCGCTCTGGCGGTACTCAACCAATCCGAGGTCAACGTCTCCAGTGTCGAGGATCCGGTCGAGATCAATCTGCCCGGCGTCAATCAGGTCAACATCAACCCCAAGGCCGGTCTGGACTTCGCCAATGTGCTGCGCTCGTTCCTGCGCCAGGATCCGGACATCCTGATGGTGGGCGAGATCCGCGATCTGGAAACCGCCGAGATCGCCATCAAGGCGGCTCAAACCGGTCATCTGGTATTATCCACTCTACACACCAATGACACGCCCCAGACCCTCAACCGACTGATCAATATGGGTGTGGCACCGTACAATGTAGCGTCCAGCGTGCATCTGATCATGGCCCAGCGCCTGCTCCGCAAGCTATGTCAAAACTGCAAGACGCCGATCCGGATCCCCGAGCCGGAGCTGCTCAACCAAGGGTTCCGGCCCGACGAACTCGAGCAACTGGCGATCTTCAAGGCCGTGGGCTGCGAGCAATGTACCAACGGCTATCGAGGCAGGGTGGGAGTATTCGAGATGATGCCGATCACGGAGAGTATCGGCGAGCTGATGATGAGAGGCGCCAATGCCATGGAACTCGCTCAGCAGGCCAAGAAGGAAGGACTGCAAACCTTGCGCGAATCCGGCCTGAACAAGGTGCGCCTGGGAATCACCACACTTGATGAAGTACATCGTATCACCTAGGACTACAGAATATGGCAAGTACCGCTAAGGCTGTGCGGCAACGCAAGCCGACCGAGCACCAGACCTTCACCTGGATGGGTACCGACCGGCGCGGGGCCAAGGTCAAGGGAGAGCTGCGCGGCGCCAATGTCAATGCGGTTCGCGCCGAAATCCGCCGCCAGGGTATCACCCCGGTGCGGGTGCGCAAGAAACCCAAGCCTTTGTTCAGCTTTGGTGGCTCCATCGTCGCGCAAGACATCGCGCTGTTCACCCGGCAGCTGCATACCATGCTGACGGCGGGCATACCCCTGGTCCAGGCGCTGGAACTGGCCGCCAATAGCGGCAAGAAGGAAAAGCTCAAGAGACTGATCCAGCAGATCCGCAGCGACGTCGAATCCGGCACCAGCTTTGCTCTGGCCCTGGAGAAGTTTCCCTACTATTTCGACAATCTCTACTGCCAGCTGGTAAGGGCCGGTGAAGAGTCCGGAGTCCTGGAAAGCATCCTCGGGCGGATCGCCAACCATCTGGAAAAGATCGAGTCGATCAAGGGCAAGGTCAAGAAGGCGATGCTGTACCCCGCCATCGTGCTCCTGGTGGCCTTCGCCGTGACCGCGCTGATCCTGATCTTCGTGATCCCCGTGTTCGAGGATCTGTTCCGCGGCTTCGGGGCCGATCTGCCGGCCTTCACCCAACTGATCATCGACATCTCCCGGCTGGTCCGAGACTACTGGTGGATCGTGCTGGGCGTGCTGGTAGGCGGAACGATAGGCTTTCTGCAGGCACGCAGGCGCTCGCGCCGTTTCCAGCAACTGCTGGACCGGCTGATCCTCAAGCTGCCGGTATTCGGCAGTCTGGCCCGCCTGTCGGCAACCGCCCGGTTTTCCCGTACCCTGGCCACCATGTTCGACAGCGGCGTGCCCCTGGTCGAGGCTCTGAATGCCGTCGCTGGAGCCACTGGCAATATCGTGTACGAAAAAGCCGTACTGGACATGCGCGACGGTGTATCGGTTGGCCAGCAACTCCATTTCACCATGCGCCAGACCAACCTTTTTCCCGATATGGTGGTGCAGATGATCGCCATCGGCGAGGATTCGGGTGCGGTGGGCAGCATGCTGAACAAGGTTGCCGATTACTACGAAGAGGAACTGGACAATACCATCAGCATGCTGATGACCCTGATCGAACCGGCGGTCATGGTGGCACTGGGCGTGCTGATCGGCGGACTGGTCATTGCCATGTATCTGCCGATCTTCAAGATGGCCATGGCCGTCTGAGTGACTTACCTGGTTGCCAATCCGGCGCTGTTCGTCGCCGTTGTCATTCTGCTCGGCCTGATTGTCGGCAGTTTTCTCAATGTGGTCATTTACCGGCTGCCGGTGATGATCGAGCGCGAGGACCGCGCGGTCTGTGCCGAATTGCTGGGGCAAGCCGCGCCGGATCAAGTGCCATTCAATCTGGCCACGCCACGCTCGCATTGCCCCGACTGCGGCCATGCCATCAGTGCGCTGGAAAACATTCCCCTGCTGAGCTATCTGCTGCAGCGCGGCCGCTGCCGTCACTGCGGCGGCACTATCCCGCTGCGCTATCCGCTGGTCGAAGTGGCCAGCGGCCTACTGGCCGGCGTCGTGGCCTGGCGCTTCGGCGCCACTCCGCAAGCAGTAGCCGCGCTGGTGCTGACCTGGTCCCTGCTGACCCTGAGTGTCATCGATCTGCGGCACATGCTGCTGCCAGACCGGATCACGCTGCCCGTTCTATGGCTGGGCATACTGCTGGCCCTGTTCGGTCTGTTCACCGATCTGCGCAGCAGCGTCATCGGGGCCATGGCAGGTTATCTGTCGCTGTGGAGCGTCTATCATCTGTTTCGGCTGCTGACCGGCAAGGAAGGCATGGGCTACGGTGATTTCAAGCTGCTGGCTCTGTTCGGTGCCTGGTTGGGCTGGCAACAGTTGCTGACCGTGGTGCTGCTGTCCTCGCTGGTCGGCGTGGTGGTGGGCGTGGGTCTGACCATGCTGCACGGTCGCGACCATCGCTTACCCTTGCCATTCGGGCCGTTTCTGGCCGCCGCCGGCTGGCTGGCCCTGCTGTGGGGCGATGCACTGACCGGCGTCTATCTCGATCTTTCGGGGCTGTGATGCGGGTCATCGGACTCACCGGTGGGATCGGCAGCGGCAAGTCGGCCGTCAGCGCGGCTTTTGCCCGGCGCGGGGTACCCGTCATCGATACCGATCTGCTGGCCCGGGATCTGGTGCGGTCCGGTCAAGACGCTTTTCGGGAAATTGTCCGACTGTTCGGCGACGGCTACCTGACCGACACCGGTGAACTCGATCGCCGCGCCTTGCGCCAGCGGATCATCGCCGATCCCGATGCGCGCCGACAATTGGAAGCCATGCTGCATCCGCGCATCCTGAATGCTGTCCGGGCCGACATCACGACCCTGGCCGCACCGTATTGCCTGGTCGTGGTACCACTGCTGGCGGAAAACCCGCGGTTTCTCGACTTGATGGATCGGGTCCTGGTCGTCGATGTCCCGGAATCCGTGCAGCTGGCGCGGGTGATGGCCCGGGACCGGATCGATGCCCGGCAGGCCCGGGCCATTATCGCCACTCAGGCCGATCGCACCGCTCGTCTGTCGATAGCCGACGATATCATCGACAATCGGGGCGATCCGGGCGAACTGGAGGCTTTGGTAGAGCGGCTGCACACCCGCTACCTGGCCAGTCGTCACGCCGACTGAGCCGACCCGGCTCACCGTGTATGATAGGGAGTTGGCCTGTTGCGCGATCTTAGGAGCGATACTCGGCATTGATGGTGACGTAGTCACGGGACAGGTCGGTGGTCCACACCCGGGCGGTAGCGGCTCCCCGACCCAGTTCGATACGCACCGTGATCTCGGCCCTGTCCATGACTCTCTGACCCTGCTGCTCGGTGTACTCCACCGCCCGTCCACCTTGGCGCACGATACAGACCTCATCCAGGTGAATGGACACCCGGGCGACATCCAGCTGATCCAGACCAGCCCGGCCGACGGCCGCCAGTATCCGCCCCCAGTTGGGGTCGGAGGCGAAAAACGCGGTCTTTACCAGCGGTGAGTGCGCCACTGTATACGCCACTTGCCGGCATTCGTCCCGGCTACGACCCTGCTCAACCTGTACCGTGATGAACTTGCTAGCGCCCTCGCCATCACGCACCAGTTCCCGGGCCAGAGTCTCGCAAACCTCACGCAGCAGAGCCAGAAACTCGGCATAGTGCGTGGTATCGACGGCGGCATTGCCGCGGCCCGTCGCCAGCAGCACGCAGGCATCATTGGTCGAGGTATCGCCATCGATGGTGATGGCATTGAAGGAATCCGCCACGGCCTCGTTCAGCGCCTGTTGCAGCAAATCCGGCGGCACGGCGGCGTCGGTGGCCAGAAAAGCCAGCATGGTGGCCATATCCGGGCGGATCATGCCGGCCCCCTTGGCGATACCGGTCAAGGTGGTCGGCTCACCGCCGATCAGGGCCTGGCACGATACCCGCTTGGGCCGGGTATCGGTGGTGAGTATGCCCCGGGAGGCCTCGTCCCAGCCTTCGGCAGCCAGACCTCCCAGCGCCAGCGGCAGGGCCGCAGTCAGCCGGTTCATGGGCAGCGGTTCACCGATCACTCCGGTGGAAAACGGCAATACCTCAAGCGCCGAACAGCCGGCCAGGCTAGCCAATGCGCCGCAAGCGGAACGGGCGTCGTCCAGCCCTTGCGCACCCGTTCCGGCATTGGCATTGCCGGTATTGATCAGCAGATAGCGCGGTACAGCCTGCATCAGGTGTTCACGCGCCACGCTCACCGGTGCGGCGCAGAAGGCGTTGCGGGTGAACACCGCAGCCGCCGTGCTGCCCGGCGCAATCTCGATCACCACCAGATCGCGGCGGTCCGGATAGCGGATCCCGGCCTGGACGGTAGCCAGCCGGATACCGTGGATAACACCGCTCACGCCAGTTTGCCGTGACATTGCTTGTACTTCTTGCCGGACCCGCAGGGACAGGGTTCGTTGCGACCCACCTTGCGGCCCTCGCGTACATAGGGTTCACGCGGCCCGGAATCGCGGCCGCCGACCGCCTCCTGCTCCATGGCCAGCGCCGACACCTCTTCATGCTGGTAGTGCATTTCACGCTCGGGCGGTCGCTGTACCGGCGGCGGTTCCGGCGAGGTCTGCTGGAACTGGATACGGGACAGCACGCTGATGGCCTCGCTGCGTATCCGGTCGAGCAGCACGGTAAACATCTCGAAGGACTCGCGCTTGTATTCCTGTTTGGGGTTCTTCTGCGCATAACCGCGCAGATGGATCCCCTGGCGCAGGTAGTCCATGGCGGCCAGATGCTCCTTCCAGTGCGTGTCCAGCACCTGAATCAGAATGGATTTCTCGAACTGGCGCAGCACGGCCGGGCTGACGGCCGCTTCCTTTTCGGCATAATCGTTCTGGAACTCGGCGAGGATGCGCTCGCGCAAGGTTTCCTCGTGCAGATCGTGGTCGGTTTCCAGCCATCGGCGCAGTTCGAGGCGGCGCCCGAATTCCTTTTCCAGCGCCTGCTCCAACCCTTCCACATCCCATTGTTCCTCCAGTGTCTGGGGCGGGATGTATTTGCTGATCTCGGCGTTGACCACTTCTTCGCGCATGGCGGCGACCGTCTCGCCCAGATTCTCGCTGGACAGCAGTTCATTGCGCCAACGATAGACGAATTTGCGCTGATCGTTGGCGACATCGTCGAATTCCAGCAAATTCTTGCGGACATCGAAGTTGTGCGCCTCGACCTTGCGCTGGGCGTTCTCGATTGCCTTGCTTACCCAGGGATGCTCGATCGCCTCGCCCTGCTCCATGCCCAGCTTCTGCATCAGCCCGGAGACTCGATCGGAGGCGAAGATCCGCATCAGGCTGTCTTCCAGCGACAGATAGAAACGGGTCGAGCCGGGGTCGCCCTGGCGACCGGAGCGACCGCGCAGCTGATTGTCGATCCGCCGCGACTCGTGTCGCTCGGTGCCGATGATGTGCAGCCCCCCGGCGGCGATGACCTGGTCATGGCGCTGCTGCCAGGCACTGCGGACCCGGTCGCGTTCGGCCTGATCCACAGCGTGATCCAGTTCGTCCAGCTCCTTGTCAAGATTGCCACCCAGCACGATGTCGGTGCCGCGACCCGCCATATTGGTGGCGATGGTGATCACACCGGGTCGACCCGCCTGCGCAACGATCTCGGCTTCGCGTTCGTGCTGCTTGGCGTTCAGCACCTCGTGCGGGATTTTTTCCTTCTTGAGGAGACCGGACAGATACTCGGAGGTTTCGATCGAGGTAGTACCGACCAGCACCGGCTGGCTCCGCTGGCAACAGTCGCGGATATCTTCGAGTATGGCGGCAAATTTCTCATCCTTGCTCAGGTAAACCAGATCACCCAGATCCTTGCGGATCATCGGCCGATGGGTCGGGATCACCGCCACTTCCAGACCGTAGATTTGCTGGAACTCGAAAGCCTCGGTATCGGCGGTACCGGTCATGCCGGACAGCTTGTCGTAAAGCCGGAAGTAGTTCTGGAAAGTGATCGATGCCAGGGTCTGGTTTTCTGACTGGATCTTGACCCCTTCCTTGGCCTCGATAGCCTGGTGCAGACCGTCCGACCAGCGCCGTCCCGGCATGGTACGACCGGTGAACTCGTCGACGATGACGATCTGGTCGTCGCGCACGATGTATTCCACATCGCGGTTGAACAGCGCATAGGCGCGCAGGCTGGCATTGAGGTGATGAAACAGGATCAGATTGGCGGCATCGTAGAGGCTTTGATCGGCCTTGAGCAGACCGGCCTCCACCAGCAGTTCCTCGACCCGCTGATGGCCATCTTCGGTGAGAAATGCCTGCTTGGTCTTTTCATCGACCGAATAGTCCCCCGGGCCATCCTCTTCCTGCTGGCGGGTCAGTCCGGGCACGATCCGGTTGAGCGCACGATACAGATCGGAGGACTCCTCGGCCGGTCCGGAGATGATCAAGGGCGTGCGCGCCTCGTCGATCAGGATGGAATCGACCTCGTCGACCACGGCGAAGTAGCGCTCGCGCTGTGACTTCTGCTCCAGACTGAACACCATATTGTCGCGCAGGTAATCGAAGCCGAACTCGTTGTTGGTACCGTAGGTGATATCGGCTGCATAGGCTTCGCGCCGCTTGACCGGACGCAGCTGAGGATGACCGCCCTCGCTACCATCATGATCGGGGTCATACAGAAACGAGCTACTGTCCGGTCCCAGCCCTCCTGAGGAATTGATCACCCCGACCGACAGTCCGAGCAGATGGTAGATACGCCCCATCCATACGGCGTCACGTCGGGCTAGATAGTCGTTGACGGTGATGACATGCACGCCCTTGCCGGTGAAGATCGGACGAGCACACGTCTGAACTCCAGTCAGACGTGTGCTCTTCCGATCT
>CAYMHN010000025.1:3047-14149 GCA_964390235.1 uncultured Candidatus Competibacteraceae bacterium | reverse complement strand
CTGGAGCGCTACCAGCACAAGGAACTGCTGCGTTTTCTGACCTGCGGCAGCGTCGACGACGGCAAGTCCACCCTGATCGGTCGATTGTTGTACGATGCCGGCGCGGTGTTCGAGGATCAGCTGGCAGCCGCCGTCCGCGACACCCGCAAATACGGCACCACCGGCGAGGATCTGGACTACGCCCTGCTGGTCGATGGCCTCAGCGCCGAGCGCGAGCAGGGCATTACCATCGATGTGGCGTATCGTTATTTCGCCACCGCGCGGCGCAAGTTCATTATCACCGACACCCCGGGTCATGAACAGTACACCCGCAATATGGCGACCGGAGCCTCCAATGCCGATCTGGCGGTGATCCTGGTCGATGCCCGCAAGGGTGTGCTGGATCAGACCCGCCGCCATGCCTTCATCGTCAGTCTGCTGGGCATCAAGCATGTGGTGGTGACGATCAACAAGATGGACCTGGTTGACTATGACCAGACCGTGTTCGACCGGATCCGTGCCGATTTCATGGATTTCGCCAGCAAGCTGCCGATCACCGACCTGCATTTCATTCCGGTCTCGGCGCTGCGCGGGGACAATATCGTCCAGCGCGGTAGCCATACCCCCTGGTACGCGGGCACGACCCTGCTGGATCTGCTGGAGACGGTGCACATCGCCTCGGACCGCAACCTGATCGATCTGCGCTTCGCGGTCCAGCAGGTGATCCGGCCCAATCCGGACTTTCGCGGCTATGCCGGAAATGTACTGGCCGGCGTGGTCCGGCCAGGTGACGAGGTGGTCGCCCTGCCCTCCGGTCAGCGCAGCCGAGTCAAGGCCATCCACACCTTCGATGGCGGGCTGGACGAGGCATTTCCGCCGCTGGCCGTTACCCTGCAACTGACCGACGAGATCGATGTCAGCCGCGGTGACACGCTGATCCACCCCAACAACGCACCGGACATGGGCAACCAGCTGGAGGTCATGCTGGTCTGGATGGATACCCGGGCCATGACCACCGGCCGCGATTATCTGCTCAAGCACACCTGCAACCAGACCACGGCCACCATCGAGAATCTCCGCTATCGGATCAACGTCAACAGCCTGCACCGTGAATCCGCCGAGGAACTCGATCTGAACGAAATCGGCCGGGTGGCCTTGAGCACGGCGCGGCCGTTGATCTTCGACCCTTATCAGAAAAACCGCAGCACCGGCGCGTTCATTCTGATCGACCGACTGAGCAACGCGACGGTCGCGGCAGGCATGATCCTGGACCGGACGCCGGCCGAGGAGGCCCTGGCCCGGCGCCGCAGCGCCGCCGACGCTGGCAGCAATCTGCGTCCCCAGCGAGGACGAATCGACACGCAACTACGCAGCGCGCGGCTGGGGCAAAAACCGTTCACGGTCTGGCTGACCGGCCTGCCGCGGGCGGGCAAGTCGTCCCTGGCCTTTGCCCTGGAGGCAGCCTTGTTCGAGCAAGGCTATACTGCGCATGTGCTGGATGGCGAGAACCTACGTCTCGGCATCAATCGCGACCTCGGCTTCGCGGCCGAGGATCGCTGGGAAAACCAGCGCCGGGCGGCCGAGATCGCCCGGCTGTGCAATGAGCTGGGTCTGATCAGCATCGTCGCCCTGGCCTCGCCGCTGGCCGCCGACCGGTCCCAGGCCCGACGCATCATCGGCGAGGAGCGGTTCATCGAAGTCTATTGCCAAGCGCCGTTGGCCATCTGCGAAAGCCGTGACGGCGATGGGCTGTACGCCCGCGCCCGCAGCGGCGAGCTGGCCAACGTCACCGGTATCGATGCACCTTACGAGGCACCGGGCAAGCCGGATCTGACGCTGGATACCGCTGGGGTCGGTCTGGCCGACAATCTGGAGCGGCTGCTGGAAACCCTGACCCGGGATGGCTGGCTGCAACCACGCCCGCTCACCGGCCAGTGGTAGTGAACCCGTTAATCTATACAATAAGCAACCCCTGGCGGAACTGAGGAGAAGCGGATGTCCGGCGCATACCCAAGCCCCCGGTCGCGACCGACCCTGATAGTGGCAGTACTACTGACCCTGATGATACCGGTGCTGGCCGGTTGCGGACCCAGCGAGACCGAACTGGCCTTGCAGGCCCGTACCGCGGAACGCGACCAGCTCAGCCAGGCCCTGGATCAACGTCAGACGGAACTGGAGCAACTCAACCAGACCCTGGACCAGCGTCAGACGGAACTGGAGCAACTCAACCAGACCCTGGACCAGCGTCAGGCGGAGCTGGAGCAGCTGGGTCAGGAACTGACCGGCAGCGAACAGCGCAATGCCGAACTCGACGCGGCGCTGGGTGATGCCCTCGCTCAGGGGGAACAGCTGCGGGCCGAACTGCTGACCGTCCAGGAGACCGCTGCCGCCCGCCAGCAGGATCTGGCCGATGAACTCGACCAGCAGCGCGGCACCGAAGAGCGCTCGCAGCAGCAGATAGCCCGACTGAACATGGAACTGGAGGACAGTGCCCGGCAGCTGGCCCAGAGCCTTCAACTCAACACCGCGCTCGATACCGGGCTGAGTTCGCTGCTGTCCACCGCCGATCATCTGACCGAAGAGCGCGATACCTTGCGCATCCGTCTGGATGAACTCCTGGGCGAGAGGGACGGCTTGCGGCTCGGCCTGCGTCAATCCGAAGCCGCACTGGGACTGCTGCGCAACGAGCATGACCGTTTGCAACAAACGTTCGAGCAAGGCGCCCGGGAACGCAACGCCCTGCAGGCCAGCCTGGATCAGTTGAAGATCGAATTAACCGACGCCCGGAGCCAAATCCGGGATCTGCTGGACGACTCGGCGGCCGTGGCCAGGGAACTGAGCCAGCGCCGCCAGGAACTGATCGTTGCCCGGGCCGCCCTGGCCCGGTCTCAGGTCAATCAGGCCACCCTGGAGGCGGCGCTGAGCGATGCTCGCCGGCAGAGCGCGGACGTGATAAGCCGTACCCAAGACCTCCATGCCGAGTGGGAGATCCGCCGTACCGAGCTGCACGCTACCCGCACGGTACTCAATGAAACCCGAACCCATAACGCGGAACTGCTGGCAGCACTGACTCAGGCCCGACAGACCATACAAGCATTGGTCGATCATACCCATCAGCTGCTGGAATCGCTGAGCGAGCACCAGACCACCGACTGGCAAGCCCCGGCCGGGCGCGCCACTCCAGCTGTATATCGCCACTCTCGTGCATCGCCGGTAATGCATGGGGTACGCTTCATGGCCACCACTGACGAGGAGCTGACCGAGGTCGAGCAGCGTTATCTGAACGAACTCATGCAGCTTCACGAGCAATGGCGCCAGGCCCAATCAGTCGCCGCAACCGCCATGCAGCAGCTGATTGATGACCGGGCTCGTCTGCGAATGGAGCTTGCCGGGCAAGCGGCCGACAACAGCACCCTGCAAGCCGATCTGGAAGAAGCCGCGCGCATGGTCGACTCGCTGCGCGAACAACTTGCCGGGCAGACGGAGGTGGCGCGCGAATTGGAAGAGCAGCTGGAGCGCAGCGCCGCCGAGCATGAGGCACTGGCCCGAACTCTGGCCCAGCGTGATGCCGATCTGGCCGAGCAGCAGACCCGCATTGCCGCACTGGAGCAACTCGCTGCCGAATGGGAAACCGCTCTTGACACACTGCGGGCCGAACATGATCAGCTCGCCCGGACCGCGGCGCAACTCCAGACCGAAAGCGATGCCACGGCAACGGCTCTCGACGAAGCGCGCTCCACCGCCGACCGACAGACTGCTGAGCTAGCGAATCGTGACAGGCAGATCGGCGAACTGACCCAGCAAGCCGCCGCGCTGGATTCGACTCGGGCGCAACTGCAATCCTCGATCAGCATCCTGGAGCAGCAGCTGGTCGAGCTGGGCGCCGAGCGCGACCGGCAAGTCGATGCCCTGGAGCAGCAATTGACCGAGGTAACCACGGAGCGCGATCTGCGCGACGCGCAGATTGCCACCCTCAGCGATGAAACCCGGGGACTCGAAGCCAAGCTGGACGAACAGAGCCAACAGCTCGCAACGCTGGAACAGCAACTGGCTCAACAACAAACGGATTACACCGTGCTGGAAGCGGAGTATCAGGAGCTACAGGCCCGGAACGGCGAACTGGAGCAGGCCGAGGTCGCCAACCGTAACCGGATCGACCGGATGACCCGTGAATTCAGTGAGTTCCGTAACGCCGCAGCGCGTAGCTCCATGCTGAACATGGCCAATCAAGCCAATCTGGAGCAGCAGCTGGTGGACATGGAATCCTCGCTGAGCACCAGCGAACAGCAGCGACAGGATCTGGAACAATCACTGGCTGCCAGCCGCGAGCGGATCGCAACCCTGGAGCAGGAGCTGGCCATCGGCGAGCGACGCATCGGCAATCTGCAAGCCCAGCGTGACCAGCTTGGCCAGCACCTGACCGAAGCCCGGACCGCTCTGGAACAACAAACCACGACCGAAACCTATATTGTCCAGAGAGGTGATACCCTGGGTGTGATCGCACAGCGCTTTTATGGCGATGCCAGCCAGTGGCAACGAATTCTGGATGCCAATACACTGGACAATCCGAATCGGATTCAACCCGGGATGGTGCTACGGATTCCACAGTAACGGCCCATCGTCAGTGGCAATCACCCCGGTTCTCGATACATCAAAAAACCATTAGGAGATACGCTTGATGCCTTACCCGCGCCTACATGCAGCCCTGTGGCTGCTTGCACTCCTGCTGTTGGTCGGCTGCGGCCCCAGTCAGACGGAACTCAACTTGCAGTCCGAACGCGACCAGTTGCTCCAGCAGCTGAGGGCGCGTGACACCGAACTGCAACAGATTCGGCAAAACCTGGCCGAGACCGAGCAGCGGCTTAGCGACACCGAAAGCCAGGCCGAAGCCGACCGTAGCGAACTCGGCACTGCCCTGACCGAAAGTGAAGCCACCCGCGAACAGCTGACCGTCGAGCGTGATGAACTGGAGCAGCAACTTCAGTCGAGTCGCGACGAGCTGGCCACCAGTCAGACACGCAACCAGGCCCTGACCGAGGAATTGGCCACGATCACCGAACAGCGGGCCGGGCTGGAGCAGCAGCTGACCGCCGCTGATGAACAGCGGGCCGGGCTGGAGCAGCAGCTGACCGCCGCTGATGAACAGCGGGCCGGGCTGGAGCAGCAGCTGGCCGCCGCCGATGAGCAGCGGGCCGAGCTGGAGCAGCAGCTGGCTGCGACCATCGACCAAGTGGCTGCCCTGGACAGTGAGCGCAGTTCGCTGGATGCTGAGCTGACCCGTAGCAGCACCGAACTCGAAGCGATTCAGCAAGCCCTGCTCGCCGACGCCGACAGCGAGGTCGAACAGCAGCTGGCCGTGATCCTGCGCGAGCATGCCAGCCGGCAGGACGAGCTGACTACCGAGCGCGATGCCGCCCTGGCAAGTCTGACACAAGCCGAGCAGGAGCAGCTGGCGCTGGGCGACGAACTGGACCGGATCAGCGACCAGCTGCGCACCAGCGAGGCCGAGGCACAGGAAACCGCGGCCATGCTGAGCGCCCGGCACGCCGAACTGCAACAGCTGCAGATGGAGCTGGCCACCGCCGTGGATCAGGGGCAACAGCTGGAGGACACCCGCCAGCGCCTGGAAGCCGAGCTGTCCGAGCTGGGCCGGACGCTGGAAGACCTACAGAACGAACAGGCCGAACTGACGGCCAACTTGAGCAGCACGGCCGAAGCGCTGGCCGAAAGCCGCTCCATGGCGGCCGAACTGCGCAGCGGTCTCGACCAGCGGACCACGGAACGCGATCAGCTGGAGCAGACCCTGGTCGAGACCGCGGCCGAGGTCGAACGTCTGAGCGACGAACTGGCGACCGCCCGGGCCGATCATGCGGCCGAGCAGGAGCGGCTGCAGCAGGCCCTGGCCGATACCGAGGCCGAAGGAGCACGGCTGAGCGATGAACTGAGCGCCGCCCGGGCCGACCACGAAGCCGCGCAAGCGCAGGCCCAGCAGGCCTTGAGCGAGCGTGACTCCCGGATCGACGCGCTGGATGGTCGGATCGCCGCGCTGGATGCGCAGCTGGCCGAGCTGAACGCCGAACTGGAATCCACTCGATCCGCCGCCGCCGAGGCCGCCGACGCCAGCGCTACCCGGATCGCCGAACTGGAAACCGAGCTGGCTACCCGCGAGCAACAGTTGAACGCCTTGCAGGCCCAGCGTGATGAGCTGAGCGACGAACTGTCCCTGCGCTCACGCCAGCTTGCCAATCTGCAAACCCAGCGCGACCTGCTCGGCGAACGGCTGAGCAGTGCCCGGGCGCAGGCCGAGGAACTAGCGGGGGCCATGGACCAGACCTATATCGTCCAGCCGGGGGATACCCTGGGTGCCATCGCCGCGCAGTTCTACGGCGATACCACCCAGTGGCAGCGGATACTGGAAGCCAATCAGCAGCAGCTAGCCAATCCCAACCTGCTCCGGCCGGGTATGGAGTTGACGATCCCGCGGCGGTAAGCTCGTCTCGCTTCAAGCGACTGCCCGCTGTTCGAGAATCTCGACAGCGGGCAGTTTCTTGCCTTCCAGAAACTCCAGAAACGCACCGCCACCGGTGGAGATATAGCCAATCCGGTCGGCCACGCCGTACTGATCGATGGCCGCCAGGGTATCGCCGCCACCGGCGATGGAAAACGCCGGGCTGGCGGCTATGGCTTGGGCCAGCGTCTCGGTGCCGGCGGCGAAGCCGGGAAACTCGAACACCCCGACCGGCCCGTTCCAGACGATGGTGCCAGCCGATTGCAACAGTTCGGCGTAATGGGCGGCGGTCTTGGGTCCGATATCGAGGATCAGTTCATCGGCGCCGACCTGGCTCACCGCTCGGGTGATCGGAGTCGCTCCGGCGCTGAATTCGCTGGCGCAGACCACGTCCTCGGGGACGGGAATTTCCGCACCCCGAGCCTTTGCCTGTTCCATCAGCCGGAGCGCCTCGGGGATCAGATCCGGTTCATGCAGCGATTTGCCGACCGGATGGCCGGCCGCTGCGATGAAGGTATTGGCGATGCCGCCACCGACGATCAGTCGATCGACTCGCCCCAGCAGGGTTTCGAGCACGGTCAGCTTGGTCGATACCTTGGAACCACCGACGATGGCCACCAGGGGGTGAGCGGGATGATCCAGGGCCTTGCCCAGGGCCTCCAACTCGGCGGCCAGCAGCGGCCCGGCGCAAGCCACCGGTGCATACCGGGCGATGCCATGGGTAGTCGCCTGGGCGCGATGGGCGGTACCGAAGGCATCCATCACGAACACATCGCACAGCGCCGCCAGCCGGCGGGACAGCGCTTCGTCGTTGTTCTTCTCGCCCTGGTTGAAGCGGCAGTTCTCCAGCAGCATCACCTGTCCCGGCGCAACCTCGACCCCATCGATCCAGTCGCGGATCAGCGACACCTCGCGACCTAGCAGCTCGGTCATTCGTGCCGCTACCGGGGCCAGGGAATCAGCCTCGGAGAACACCCCCTCCTCCGGTCGGCCCAGATGCGAAGTGACCATGACGGCCGCGCCAGCATCCAGAGCCAAGCGGATGGCCGGCAGCGAGGCACGGATGCGGGCATCCGAACTCACCTGTCCGCCCTTGATCGGTACGTTCAGATCGGCACGGATGAACACCCGCTTGCCAGCCAGATCCACGTCTTCCATCTTTAGTACGTGAGGGGTCATCAGGCTCATGTGGTTTTCCTCCTCACTCCTCACTCCTCACTCAAGCACCGGCGCGCATCAGCGCGACGGTGGTATCCAGCATGCGGTTGGAAAAGCCCCATTCATTGTCGTACCAGGCCAACACCTTGACCAGCCGGCCAATGGCCTTGGTCTGGCTGGCGTCGAAGATGCTGGAGCGCGGGTCATGGTTGAAATCCATCGATACCAGTGGTTCGTCGTTATAACCCAGAATACCTTTGAGTTCGCCTTCCGAGGCCTGTTTGAGAATCCGGTTGACCTCATCGACACTGGTCTCGCGTCCGGCGGTGAAAGTCAGGTCGACGACGGAGACGTTGATGGTCGGCACCCGCATGGCGAAGCCATCCAGCTTGCCGTTCAGTTCCGGCAGCACCAGTCCCACCGCGGCAGCGGCCCCGGTCTTGGTCGGGATCATGTTCTGGGTGGCGGAACGGGCCCGGCGCAGGTCCGAGTGATAGACATCGGTCAGCACCTGGTCGTTGGTATAGGCATGGATGGTGGTCATCAGCCCGGACTCCAAGCCCAGCGCGGCATGCAGCGGCTTGACCAAGGGCGCCAGGCAGTTGGTGGTGCAGGAGGCGTTGGAAATCACCGTGTCCGTGGCCTTGAGTACTCCGTGATTGACCCCGTAGACCACCGTGGCATCGACATCCTTGCCACCGGGCGCGGAGATGATCACCTTCTTGGCGCCAGCGGCCAGGTGGGCACCGGCTTTTTCCTTGCTGGTGAACAGGCCGGTGCACTCGTAGACTACGTCGACACCCAGCTCGCTCCAGGGAAGCCTGGTCGGATCGCGTTCGGCCAGTACCCGGATACGATCGCCGTTGACCACCAGACTGTCGCCATCGACCGTCACCTCGCTATTGAAGCGACCATGCACGGTATCGTAGCGGGTCAGATGGGCATTGGTCCGGGCATCGCCCAGGTCGTTCAAGGCCACGATGCGGATTTCATCGGTACGGCCGGATTCATACAGCGCACGCAACACATTACGGCCGATGCGGCCATAGCCATTGATGGCAACCTTGATAGCCATGATACTCCCCTGACTTGATTCTACTGAGAAATCAGTGCGTCCAGTTGTTCGACGATATTGTCGATGCTGAACCCGAAATGTTCGAACAGCTGCTCGGCCGGCGCCGAGGCACCGAACCGGTCCAGACCGATGACGACACCGTGCGAGCCGGCATATTTGTACCATAGACCGGTGCTGCCGGCCTCGATCACCAGCCGCCGGACCAGGCCAGCGGGCAGCACGGCTTCGCGGTAGGCGACATCCTGGGCCTCGAAAACCTCCACCGACGGTATCGAAACCACCCGCACCCGGCGGTTACTCAGCCGGCGGGCCGCCTGCATCGCCAGATCGACCTCGGAACCGGTGGCGATGATCACCGCCTCGGGTTCACCGTCCGGCTCGTGCAGTATATAGGCCCCGCGCCGGATGGCGGCCAGCTGCTCCGGGCTGCGCGGCTGATGGGCCAGATTCTGACGGCTCAGGGCCAGCGCGGTCGGACCACTGCGGCGCTCGATGGCGTCGGCCCAGGCGACCGCCGTTTCGACGGCATCGGCTGGCCGCCAGACGGTGAGACCGGGGATCAGCCGCAGGCTGGCCAGTTGCTCGACCGGCTGGTGGGTGGGTCCATCCTCGCCCAGACCGATGGAGTCATGGGTCAGGACGTAGATCACCCGCTGGTTCATCAGCGCGCTGAGGCGGATGGCATTGCGGGCATAGTCGGAGAAGATCAGAAACGTACCGCCATAGGGGATGAAGCCGCCGTGCAGGGCCAGACCGTTCATGATCGCGGCCATGCCGAATTCGCGCACTCCGTAGTAGATATAATTGCCGGCCGGGTCGTCGGTGATCGTCACCGAATCCTTGCGCTTGGTGTTGTTGGAACCGGTCAGGTCAGCGGAGCCGCCCAGCAGTTCGGGCAGGCTCGGCCCATAGGCCTCCAGTGCCTGTTGCGAGGCCGCCCGGGTAGCGATCGACTTGGCCTGATCGGCGGTATCGCCCACCACGCGTCGGGCCAGTTCCGGCCACTCGGCCGGCAACCCGCCGGCCAGGCGACGCGCCAACTCCGCAGCCAGTTCCGGATAGGCCTCACGATAGCGTTCGAACCGGCTCTGCCAGTCACGCTCCAGGGCCATGCCCTGTTCGCGGGCGTCCCAGCTTGCTCGAATCTCCCCGGGAATCTCGAACGGCGGGTGCGACCAGCCCAGTTGTTCACGGGCCGCAGCGACTTCGGCGGTACCTAGCGCCGCGCCGTGCACCCCGGCGGTACCGGCCTTGTTGGGCGATCCGAAACCGATGACGGTGCGGCAGCAGATCAGACTGGGCCGTTCCCGCTCGCCGCGGGCGGCCTCGATAGCCAGTTTGACAGCATGGGCATCGTGGCCGTCGACGTCCGGTATCACCTGCCAGCCATAGGCTTCGAAGCGCCGGACCGTGTCATCGGTGAACCAGCCGCGCACATCGCCGTCGATGGAGATGCCGTTGTCGTCGTACAGCACGATCAACTTGCCCAAACCCAGCCTTCCGGCCAGCGAGCAGGCTTCGTGGGAGATGCCTTCCATCAGGCAACCATCACCGACAAACACATAGGTATGGTGGTCGATCAGGGTGTGATCGGGACGGTTGAAGCGCGCCGCCAAGCCACGTTCGGCCAGCGCCATGCCGACGGCATTGGCCAGCCCTTGACCGAGTGGCCCGGTGGTGGTCTCGACACCCGGCGCGTGGCCGTATTCCGGGTGGCCCGGGGTCATCGAGTGCAGTTGGCGGAACTGCCTCAGCTGCTCCAGCGGCAACTCGTAGCCGGTCAGATGCAGCAGCGAATACAGCAGCATGGAACCATGCCCGTTGGAGAGCACGAAGCGGTCGCGATCCGGCCACTGAGGATTGGCCGGATTGTGCCGCAGGTAGTCATTCCACAACACCTCGGCGATATCCGCCATACCCATGGGGGCTCCGGGGTGACCGGAATTGGCTTGCTGCACGGCATCCATGCTCAGGGCACGGATGGCATTGGCCAGGTCTCGACGGGTGGGCATACTCAAACTCTCCAGTGATTTCGTATCGCGGCAAACCATCGGTCGAAACCGATGGAAACCGGGTGCAAGGGTTCCCGATTATAAGCAAGCCGGACCGACCGGCCAATGGCTAAACCGCTGAAATTGAATCATGATTTGTTATCCCCACCGTCAGTGACGCTTATGCTGAAGCGCGCTTGATCCGCTGATAAGCCTCCAGCGCCTGCTGGCGACTGCGCTGGAGATCGACCAGGGGGCGGGGATAGGTGGAACCGAGAACGGCGTCGGCCTGGAGCAGTTCAGCCTCCGGTGCCGCCCATGGCTGATAGCGCCAACGGGCCGGCAGCCGGGCCAGTTCCGGCACCCAGCGCCCGATGTAGTCGGCGTCGGG
>CAYMHN010000025.1:0-2947 GCA_964390235.1 uncultured Candidatus Competibacteraceae bacterium | reverse complement strand
TCGGCGTCGGGTTGCTCTAGCGGACGGCCCTGGCAGGCCTCGGTCACCGCCTGCCAGACCTGACGCGGCGACAGCTCACCCCAGTGCAGGTGAGGCGATAACCGCGACCCGCCTTCCCGGTCCGGCCGGTTGCGAGCCTCGGCATAATCAGCCAGGCGTTCGGCGGTGAATACCCCCAACCGCTCAAGAGCACCCTGCTCGCCCGGCCGCCAAATCTGTTCCATCCCCGCATACCAGTTCAGCCGGGGTTGCAGGTCCAGCTGCTCCAGGGATAGCGACGCGGGCCAGCGATCCATGGCGGGCAGTTCGGGGGATGGTAGCGGCGCGGCCGGGAGCTGCCGGCTACAGGCTTTCCAGAACGGCGTGAACACCTGGTAAGGCTGACCCTGCTCGGTCCGCACCGCCCATGGCTCCCACAACAGACCGGCGTTGCTGCTATGGACCGCCAGGCCGGCTTCGCGCAGCGTGGCCTTGATCCGCCGATCGCGGGCCATGGCCGCCGGTTCATAGAGCCGGCTCCAGTACACGGAGTCGGCCCCGGTTTCGGCAACCAGCTCGCACAGGGTCGCCAAAGCGGGACCGCGACGCAGGACGAGCCGCGAATGGCGCTGCCGCAGTGCCAGATCCAGCGCCTTCAGACTGAGCCACAACCACCAGCGGGCGGCCCCACCAGGCTCCCAGGGTCGTTCCTCGTCGGGATCGTGGATATAGACCGGAATGACCCGTTCGTGCCGGGCGGCGGCGGTCAGCGCCGGATGGTCATGCAACCTCAGGTCGCGGCGCAGCCAAATGATGGCAGTCGTCAAATTCTACCCCCGAAAAAGCCTTCAAGGACTGGAACAAAACCCGGTTATCGGCTAAAACTAAAAAGAAATGGTAGCCTACACAAAACCCAATCCTTCTGCTCAGCCAATCGAGCCGGAACACAGCGCATGCTAATCAATATCAAGAAAGGCCTGGACATGCCGATCCGCGGCCGTCCGGAGCAGGTGATAGAGGATGCCGTAGCGGTCCGATCCGTGGCCTTGCTGGGTCCGGACTATGTCGGCATGAAACCCACCATGCAGGTACAGGAGGGCGACCGGGTCAAACGTGGCCAGGTGCTGTTCAGCGACAAGAAGAGCCCCGGCGTCGACTACACGGCGCCGGGGGCCGGTATGGTCACGGCCATCCATCGCGGAGCGCGACGGGTCTTGCAGTCGGTGGTGATCGAGTTGAACCCTGAGGAAGACGAACTCGAATTCGCCCGCCACGACGATCCGGATCGACTCACCCCCGAACAGGTGCGCGACAATCTGCTGGCCTCGGGACTGTGGACCGCGCTGCGCACCCGCCCCTACAGCAAGGTGCCGGCCCCCGACAGTCAGCCGCGGGCGTTGTTCGTCACCGCCATCGACAGCAACCCCTTGGCCGCCGATCCGCGGGTGGTCATCGGCGAATACCCGGACGACTTCCACCAGGGCCTGCGGGTGCTGGCCAAACTGACCGAGGGTCCGGTCCACGTCTGCCAGGCGCCAGGCGATGCGCTGCCGGTACCCGAGGCTCCGCAGTTTCGGGTGACCCGGTTCGCCGGACCACACCCGGCCGGTCTGGTCGGTACCCACATTCACTTTCTGGAGCCGGTCAATGCCGAACGCAGCGTCTGGCACATCGGCTACCAGGACGTGATCGCGGTCGGCAAGCTGTTCACCACTGGCCGGCTGTGGGTCGAACGCATCGTCGCCCTGGGCGGGCCGGTGGTGAACCGGCCGCGACTGCTGCGCACCCGGCTGGGTGCCCGGATCGACACCTTGTTGTGGGGCGGCGATGAACTCGAAGACCGGGAGTGCCGGGCCATCTCCGGTTCGGTATTGTCCGGCCGGCGCGCCGCCGGCTGGTCCGATTACCTGGGCCGCTACCACACCCAGATCAGCGTGCTGGCCGAGGGCCGCGAGCGCGAGCTGTTCGGCTGGATCAGGCCGGGACGCCACAAGTTCTCCAAACTCAATGTGCTGATCTCCAGCCTGTTTCGCCACCGTGGCGAGCTGTTCGACCTGAGTACCAGCCAGAATGGCAGCCCGCGCGCCATGGTGCCGATCGGCAACTACGAGGAAGTGATGCCACTGGACCTGCTGCCCACCCAACTGATCCGAGCCCTGGTGGTCGGGGATACCGATTCCGCCCAGGCGCTGGGCTGTCTGGAGCTGGACGAGGAGGACCTGGCCCTGTGTTCGTTCGTCTGCGTTGGCAAATATGACTACGGCCCGGTGCTGCGCGCCCGGCTGGAACAGATCGAGAGGGAAGGCTGATGATGTCCCGCTTGCGTGAGTATCTCGACCATATCCATCCGCTGTTCGCCAAGGGCGGGCGGTTCGAAAAGTACTACGCCGTCTACGAGGCGGTCGATACCTTCTTCTATTCGCCCTCGGACACCACCCGCACCGCGCCGCATGTGCGCGACGCCATCGACCTCAAGCGGGTGATGATCTATGTCTGGCTGGCGGTGCTGCCGGCGGCCTTGTTCGGCTGCATCAACATCGGCTACCAGGCCAATGCCGCCATGGCCAGCATGGGGCTGGAATCGGTCGACAACTGGCGCGGACCACTGATTGAACTGGTGGCCAGTTACGATCCCGGCAGCGTGTGGGCCAACTTCTGGCATGGGTTCTGGTACTTCCTGCCGATTTACGCCGTCACCTTCGTGGCCGGCGGTTTCTGGGAAGTGCTGTTCGCCGCGATCCGCAACCACGAGGTCAACGAAGGCTTCTTCGTCAGCTCCATCCTGTTCGCCCTGACCCTGCCGCCGGACATCCCGTTGTGGATGGTCGCGCTGGGGATTTCCTTCGGCATCGTGATCGGCAAGGAAGTATTCGGCGGCACCGGCAAGAACTTCCTCAACCCGGCACTGACCGGCCGTGCCTTTCTGTTCTTCGCCTATCCGGCCGAAATGTCGGGTGACGCCGTGTGG